>DATACF010000660.1:0-5684 GCA_036259235.1 Longimicrobium sp.
CCGGGGGGGGGGAGAGGGGGGCGCGCGGAGCCCGAGGCATGCGACGTCGGCCCGTCCACCCGGTCCGTAGTCCGCTCCACGAAAGAAACCGAGGCCCTCCCCGCTGCCGGGGAGGGCCTCGCTTCGTCTTTCGTCCGAGCCGGAACGACTCAGGACTCAGGACTCAGAACTCAGGACTCAGGACTCAGGACTCAGACTTTTCCGGCTCACCAGATCTCCGCCCGCTCGCCGTCGGGGCGGACCATCGGGTCGCCGGGCTTGCAGCCGAACGCCTTCGCGAACTCGGGCATGTTCGAGAGCGGCCCGTTGACGCGGAACTCGCCCGGCGAGTGCGGGTCGGTCTGGATCATGATCCGCAGCTGCTCGGGGCGCATCACCCCGCGCCGCGCCTGCGCGTACGCCAGGAAGAAGCGCTGCTCGGGGGTGAAGCCGTCGATGAGCGGGCGCGGCTTCCCCTCCAGCGCCCGCTGGAGCGCGTAGTAGGCCACCGTGACGCCGCCGATGTCGGCGATGTTCTCGCCCATCGTCAGCTTCCCGTTGACGTGCACGGTGTCGAGGACGGTGAAGGCGTTGTACTGCCGCTCCACCAGCCCGGCGCGCTCGCCGAAGCGGGCGGCGTCGTCGGCCGTCCACCAGTCGGCCAGGTTCCCCTCGGCGTCGAACTTCCGCCCCTGGTCGTCGAAGCCGTGGGTGATCTCGTGGCCGATGGTGCCGCCGATCCCGCCGTAGTTGGCGGCGTCGTCGTAGGTGACGTGGAAGAAGGGGGGCTGGAGGCGCCCGGCGGGGAAGCCGATCTCGTTGTTCACCGGACTGTAGTAGGCGTTCACCGTCGGCACCGTCATCGCCCACTCGGTGCGGTCGACCGGCTGGCCGATCTTGGCGAAGTCGCGCCGGGTGACGAAGCGCTGGGCGCTGCGCAGGTTGGTGACGAAGTGCCCCGTCCCCACCTCGAGCGCCGAGTAGTCGCGCCACCGGTCGGGGTAGCCGATCTTCTCCTCGAAGGTCGACAGCTTGGCGAGGGCACGGGTCTTGGTCTCGTCGCTCATCCAGACGTTGGCGCGGATCCGGTCGGCCAGGACGCCCTGGAGGTTGTCCACCATCTGCACCATCTTCGCCTTGGCCTCGGGGGTGAAGGCCTGGCGGGCGTACTCCTGCCCCAGGACGTCGCCCAGGACCGCGTCGGAGAGGCGGAGGCAGCGGCGCCAGCGGGGCTGCATCTGCCGCTGTCCGGTCAGCTGCGAGCTGTAGCGGAAGCTCTGCTCCACGAAGGGCGTGCTGAGCCACCCGGCCGCGCCCCACGCGGTGCGGAAGCGGAGGTACGCCTTCCAGTCGTCCAGCGCCCGCTCGTCGAGCTCCTTCGCCATCCGCTTGAAGAAGGCGGGGTTCCCCAGGTTGATCTCGGTCACCTGCGGGAGGCCGACGTCGCGGAGGAAGGTGCTCCAGCGCCAGCCGGCCGCCACGGTGTCGGCCTGCGCCACCGTCATCAGGTGGTAGCGGGCGTTGGGGTCGCGGCGCTCGACGCGCCCCATGGAGCCCTCGGCGAGGGCGGTCTCCAGCGCCAGGATGGCGGCGGCGTGGCGGGCGGCGTCGGCCTCGCTCTCGCCCAGGAGGCGGAGGATGGCCGTAGCGTGCGCCTGGTAGTCGGCGCGCATCTTCCGCGAGGCCGAGTCGTCGCGGAAGTAGTTGTCGCGGTCCGGGAGCCCCAGCCCGCCCTGGTCGGCGCCGGCGATGGTGCGGTCGGCGTTCTTGAGGTCGCGGTTCGAGCCGAAGCCGAAGACGCCGCCCAGCCCCTCGGCGTGCCGCCGCGCGAGCTCGCGCTTCAGCTGGTCGCGGGTGGCGATGGCGTCGATCCGCGCCAGCTCCTCGCGGATCGGCGCGGCGCCCGCGGCCTCGGCGGCGGTGGAGTCCATGCAGGTGGCGTAGAAGCGCCCCACCTTGCGGGTGTTGGGGTCGCTCGTGGTGGCCGCCTGGCGCGCCGCGTTCTCCAGCACCGCCTTCAGGAGCTCGTCGTTGCGCTCGGTGAGCTCGTTGAACGAGCTCCACGCCGAGTACGCGGGGGGGATGGGGTTCCGCGCGATCCACCCGCCGTTGGCGAAGCGGTAGAAGTTCTTGCAGGGCGAGCAGGTGGTGTCGAGGTTGGCGCGGTCGAGCGGGGGCGGCACGGCGGGGGCCTGCTGCGCCGCCAGCGTCGCGGCGGCCAGGAGGGCGGCGGCCTGCGCCGCCAGGGCGGACTTCGGGATGCGCATGGGGTCTTGCGGGTGCGGGTGGGGCCCCCCGCGGCCGGGCGGCGCGCGGGGGTGGGGAACGTCCTCGGGGTGGTGCGGTGAGTCGTAAAAAAGAGTCCTGAGTCCTGAGTCCTGCGTAGACGACACTTAGCACTTAGGACTTAGCACTTAGGACTTTTTTTTCTCCTACACGAGCGCGTCGCTCATCAGGATGTCGTGCATCCAGGGCTGCGGGTGGCCGGCCTGGCGGAGCGCGGTGGCGATCTGGGCCCAGTGGCGGATGCCGTGCAGGAAGGCGTGCGCCACCACCTTCCGCGCGCTCCCGGAGAGCTCGCCGGCGGTGATCGTCTGGAAGGTCATCCTCCGCTCCCAGTCCTCGGGCTTCGCCGTCTCGACGAAGCGCTTCAGCTTGGCGCGCCCCTCGTGGAAGATCCCGAAGATCTCGTCGACCGTGCGGTCCGGGAGCCCCTCGTACGGGGTGACGGGGTCGCCCAGGAGGCGGTCGGCGTAGCGGCGCTCCACGGCGAAGGTGTGGACCAGGAGCCCGCGGACGGTGGCCCGGCTCCCCTCGCCGATGGGGACGTCGAGGACGGCGGGGTCCTGCTCGCGGAACCAGGCGTGCCAGCGCTCGGTCTCGCCGCCCGTGTAGCCCATCAGCTCGGTGAACGTCAGCGCGTCGTGCATGCGTGGGATGACGGTGGGGGGTGGATAGGTTGGAACGTCGGGAAGTGCGTTAGTGCGTTAGTGCGCTGGTACCAGGTGCGAAGATGCGGTCGTACTTTCAGGTCCGAACGCACTCCCGCACTCACGCACTCACGCACTTTCTTACGTCCCCAGCTGCTCCGCCAGCGCCGCCGGGTCGGTCACCGGCTGCTTGCAGGCCAGGCGCTCGCAGACGTACGCCGTGGGGCGGCCGCCGATCGGGGCGCGGTCGCGGAGGAGGGGGACGAGCGTTTCCGCTTCGTCCCCGTCCTCGGGCCGGCGGAGGGCGAGGACGGCGTTGGGGAGGTAGGGGCGCGAGGCGGCGCGGACGAGGGCCTGCGTGGCCTCGTCTTCGGCCGCGCCGACGATGGCGATCTCGGTCGGCGTCGAGAGGTGGAAGTCGAGGGCGCAGAGGAGGTGGCCGAAGCCGGCGGGGACGCGCGCCATCACGTCGGCCATCCCCTCCAGCACCCGCGCGGCGACGTCGCGGTACCGCCCCTCGCCGGTGAGCTCCGCCAGCCGCAGCAGCGCCATCACCGCCGCCGAGTTCCCCGAGGGCGTGGCGTTGTCGAAGACGTCGCGCGGGCGGACGACCAGCGCCTCCGCGTCGTTCGCCGTGTCGTAGAACGCCCCCTCGCCCGCCTCCCAGAAGCGCTCCAGCATGGCGTCGGCGAGGGAGACGGCCTCGCGCACCCAGCGCGGGTCGCCGGTGGCCTCGTAGACCGCCACGAGCGCGTCCACCAGGAGCGCGTGGTCTTCGAGGAAGGCGCCGATCTTCGCGCGCCCGTCCTTGTAGGTGCGGAGGAGGCGTCCGTCCCCGTCGCGGAGGCTCCGGAGGAGGAAGTCCGCGTTCTCGACCGCGATCCGCAGATAATCCTCCCGCTCCAGGACGCGCGCGGCCTCGGCGAAGGCGTGCAGCATCATGGCGTTCCACGACGTCAGCACCTTGTCGTCGAGCCCCGGCCAGACGCGCTTCGCCCGCACGTCGTAGAGCGTCTTCCGCCCGCGCTCGACGGCGTCGCGGAGGCGGTCGGGGGTGACGCCCGCCTCCTCGGCCACCGTCTCCAGCGGGAGGGCGGTGTGGAGGATGTTGTGGCCCTCGAAGTTGCCGCCCTCGGTGACGTCGTGGTAGCGGCGGACGAGGGGGCCGTCCTCGGGGCCGAGGAGCGAATCGACCTCGTCGACCGACCAGACGTAGAACTTCCCCTCCTCGCCCTCGCTGTCGGCGTCGTAGGCCGAGTGGAAGCCGCCCTCGGGGGAGCGCATCTCGCGGACGGTCCAGTCGAGCGTCTCCTCCACGACGCGGCGGAAGGCGGGGTCGCCCGCGGCCTGCCAGCCGTGGAGGTAGGCGCGGGCCAGGAGGGCGTTGTCGTAGAGCATCTTCTCGAAGTGCGGCACCAGCCACTTCGCGTCCACGCTGTACCGCGCGAAGCCGCCGCCCAGGTGGTCGTACATCCCGCCCTCGGCCATGCGCTGGAGGGTCAGCGCCGCCATCCGCAGCGGCTCCTCGCTCCCGGTGCGCTTCCACTGCCGGAGCATCGCCTCCAGCGTCATCGGCTGCGGGAACTTGGGCGCCCCGCCGAAGCCGCCCCACCGCGCGTCGAAGCGCGCCGCCAGCGTGTGGTAGGCGCGGTCGAGGATCGACGGGTCGAGCTCGGAGGCCGGCGGGCGGAGGGCGGCGCTCTCCTGGAGCATGGTCTTCAGCTCGCCGGCGCTCTTGTGGACGTCGTCGCGGCGGTCGCGCCAGGCGTCGTGGATCCCGGCCAGGAGCTGGCGGAACGACGGCATCCCGTAGCGCGGCTCGGGGGGGTAGTAGGTGCCGCCGTAGAAGGGGGCGCCGTCGGGGGTCAGGAAAACGGTCATCGGCCACCCGCCGTGCCCGGTCATCTGCTGCACGGCGGTCATGTAGATGGAGTCGATGTCGGGGCGCTCCTCGCGGTCGACCTTCACGTTCACGTAGAGGCGGTTCATCAGCGCCGCCGTCTCGGGGTTCTCGAACGACTCGTGCTCCATCACGTGGCACCAGTGGCACGCCGAGTAGCCGACCGACAGGAGGATGGGCTTGTCTTCGTCGCGTGCTTTCTGGAGGGCTTCGGGGCCCCAGGGGAACCAGTCGACGGGGTTGTCCTTGTGCTGCAGCAGGTACGGGCTCGTCTCGTTCGCCAGTCGGTTCGGCATCGTCTTCTCCCGCGGGTGGTCGGCGTCTTCCGGCGAACGTCTGCTTCTACTACGAACTGCAACTGCGAACTGCAACTGCAACTACGGCTTTGGGCATGTCCCCGCTGCGCGGGGCCGGGCTGCGGGCCGCGTAGGCAACGATACTACCGTTGCCAACGCGGCGAAGCCCCTGGCGGACTCCACGCATTCCGCCGCGTCGTCCCGAATCGCGACTCCCTTCGCATTCTCCCCCGCCAGGGTCTTCGCCCTCCGGGCCCGCATCCCTCATGCAACGGCGCAGGCGGCGTCGGCTCCTCCGCGAGGGGCGGTCTTTCGTCGCATTCCTCTGCCACCGCGGCCCCCTCCCCCGGCCCCTCCCCCCGCACGCAGGGTGCGTGCGTGGTGAGGGGAGAACTACGAGCGCGCCCGCTGGCCCGTCGCGCACCCGACCCAATGTAGCCGCGCGATTTATCGCGCCCGCCAGACTTTTCCCCACGCCGCCGCCTCCGCCGCGCCGCGAGCCAAAACGTCCCCTCTCCCGGAACGGGAGAGGGTGGCGAGCCTGAGCGAGCCGGGTGAGGGCTCCGCGCGGAGCCCGAC
>DATACF010000661.1:0-2360 GCA_036259235.1 Longimicrobium sp.
CCGGGGCCGGGCTCCTGCTTTTCGTACTCCCGTACTCTCGTACCGCCGTTACTTCACGATCGCGTCGACCGAGCCGGAGGTGACGGAGTGGTAGCCCGGGCGCGCCTTCGCGTAGATCCGCCGGGCGTGCGCCTGCCCCCACTCGCCCTGCGCCATCAGGTTCGCGAAGAGCGGGCGGACGAACTTCCGCCGTCCCTGGCTGGTGAGGAACGACTCCAGCGCGGGGAGCGCGGGCTCGTAGCGGTTGCGCACCGCCATCATCAGCCAGGCGAAGAGGATCTCGCTGTTCCCCTGGCGCGAGAGCCCGAAGGCGCGGTCGAGGTCGGCCAGCTGCTCGGCGGTCAGCTTCTCCGGGAGGGCGCCCAGGAAGCGCTGCCACTCCTGCGTCGTCCACCCCTGCGTGGAGAGCTGCGCCGCGCGCCCGCCCGCCCCGAACGCCCGCGCCTGCGCCTCCACCCGCGCGAAGGCGTCGGACTGGCGCACCACCGCGTTCGCCGGGACGCCGGGGCCGTAGACCCACGCGTCCAGCTGCAGCCGCCGCTCCAGCTCCGCGTCGCCGCGGACCAGGTTGGCGCGCAGGTCGGCGAGGAAGGCCTCCGTCGTCATCGGCTGGAAGGCGAAGCGGTCGAAGTACGAGCGGAGGTAGGCGTCCCACCGCTCGCGCCCCACCGTCTCCTCGATGGTGCGGAGGAAGGTGGCGCCCTTCTCGTAGGCGATCTGCGTCATCCCCGCGTCGGGGTCGCGCCCGGCGAGGTCGATGTGGAGGCGGGTGTCGGGGGCCGCGGCGCCGCCCAGCGCCTCGACCTCGCCCTGCAGCTCCTGCCACCCCAGGTTCGCCAGCATGGCGGCGCGCTCCTTCCCGTAGAGCGCCTCCATGATCCGGTTCTCGAAGTAGGTGGTGAACCCCTCGTTGAGCCAGAAGTCGGCCCAGGTGGCGTTGGTCACCAGGTTCCCGCTCCACGAGTGCGCCAGCTCGTGCGCCACCAGCGACACCAGCGAGCGGTCGCCCGCCAGGATCGTCGGCGTCGCGAAGGTCAGCCGCGGGTTCTCCATCCCGCCGAAGGGGAAGGACGGCGGGAGCACCAGGAGGTCGTAGCGCCCCCACCGGTACGGCCCGTAGAGCGCCTCGGCGGCGTCGACGAACTTCTCCAGCTCGGCGAACTCGCTGGCCGAGCGCTCCAGCAGCGCCGGCTCGGTCCACACCCCCGTGCGCGGCCCCAGCGCCCGGAAGGCGAGGTCGCCCACGCCGAGGGCGATCAGGTACGGCGGCACCGGGCGGTCGAGGCGGAAGCGGAAGGCGCGCCCTCCCTCGGCGGGCTCGCCCTCGGGGGTCAGCATCTCGGCGCTCATCACCGCCTTCAGCCCGGCCGGCACCGTGATCCGCGCCGCGTACGTCTGGCGGATCCCCGGCGAGTCCTGGGTGGGGATCCAGCTCCGCGTGAGGATCGCCTGCCCCTGCGAGAAGAGGTACGGGTGGCGCTTCCCGGCGGTCTGCTCGGGGGAGAGCCACTGGAGGGCGGCGGCGTCCGGGCTCGTCTCGTAGCGGACGGCGATCCGCCGCGTCCCCTGCGGCAGACGCACCGTGAGCGGGCGGCCCAGGATGGAGTCGGCCTCGCCCAGCGTCCACTGGAGGGACCCGCCCCGGGCGTCGGTCACCGCGTGGACGGTGAGCCCCTTGGTGTCGAGGACGATGTCGTCGGCGCCCGGCGCGGTGGCCAGGTCGAGGGTGGCGGTCCCGGCGAGCTTCTTCGCGGCGAAGTCGGTGCGCAGGTCGAGGTCGACGTGCGTCACCCGCGCCTCGGCCGGCTGCGCGTACGAGTGGATGTCGCGCGGGAGCGCGGGCATCGCCGCGGGTGCTGGGGCCGCCGCCGTCGCGGAGACGGGCGCGGGCTCGGCGGCCGGGGTCGTAGCGGGTGCGCAGGCCGCCAGCGCGCCCATGCAGGCGAGCGCGGCGGCGAGGGGGGAGCGGGAATGCATGGGCATCGTCCTTCGGGGTCGTCGGATCGGGATCGCGGTGCTTCCGGTCGTTTTTTCGGACGCGACAAGATGCAGATACCGCGCGAGGGGCGACAGGGTCCATCGGCGCGATTCCGCCCATCCACTTGAGAGCAAACAGCTTACGTAGGCCATGCGCTCCTCCCGCGGCTCTCGTCGCGTCCGCGGGCTCCCCGAAATGGCTCTCACAGGGGGCACGGAGGGCACAGAGAGAAACGAGGGCGCTCGTCCGCGTCCTCCCTGTGTCCCCCGTGCCCCCTGTGAGAGGCAACGCCGTTCGACACCGACGGAGGGGAAGGTGCAGGGGGAACGGGGGATCGCCGGCTCCGGGAACGGAAGCGGGCGCCGGGGAGAGCCCCGGCGCC
>DATACF010000662.1:0-4741 GCA_036259235.1 Longimicrobium sp.
CGGCGGGGGCGGCGACGGCCGCGTCGCGCCCCCCGAGGCCGACTTCCTGGTGATCCCGCCCCAGCGGCCGGGGAACGTCCGCAGCCAGGACATCGTCGTCCGCGTCCTGGTCGACACCCGCGGCGAGGTCCGCGACGTCGAGCTGATCCCGTCCACCGGGAACCGCGGCTACGACGACCGGCTCCGCCGCATGGCCCGCGAGTGGCGCTTCCGCCCCGCCCGCGAGGTCGGCACCAACCGCGCCGTCGAGGCCCGCACCGACGTGACGGTCACGATCTGAGGCGGCCCCCCGAGGTCCGGGGCCGAAAAGTCCTGAGTCCTAAGTCCTAAGTGCTGAACCGCATGGAGGGCGATCGGATCAGGGAACTCAGGACCCAGGACTCAGGACCCAGGACTTCCTTACCCACCCCCTTCTTTCGCCGAGCGCATGTCCACACGTCTCCCCGACGTCCCCCCCGCCTCCACCTCCACCTCCATCTCCCCCGAAACCGAGTTCCGCCGCGGCCTCACCCTCCTCGACGCCACCATGCTGGTGGTGGGGTCGATGATCGGCTCGGGGATCTTCATCGTCTCGGCCGACATCGCGCGGCAGATGAACTCGCCCGGCGGGCTCCTGGGGGTGTGGGCGATCACGGCGGTCATCACCGTCTTCGGCGCGCTCAGCTACGGCGAGCTGGCGGCGGCGATGCCGCGGGCCGGGGGGCAGTACGTCTTCCTCCGCGAGGGGCTGGGGCACCTCCCCGGCTTCCTCTACGGGTGGACGCTCTTCATGGTCATCCAGACGGGGACGATCGCGGCGGTGGCGGTGGCGTTCTCGCGCTTCCTGGGGGTCTTCTTCCCCGCCGTCTCGCCGGACCTGTTCGTCTCCTTCGGCGCCATCCCGGTGCCGGGGGGGACGATCGAGCTGGGGCTCTCGCCGCAGCGGGTGGTGGGGATCCTGATCATCGCGCTCCTGACCTGGGTGAACATGCGGGGGATCCGCGAGGCCAAGTGGATCCAGAACACCTTCACCATCGCCAAGACGGCGGCGCTCGTGGGGCTCATCCTCCTCGGCGTCACCGTGGGGCGGAACGTGGAGGCGGTCTCCACCAACTTCACCCACATGTTCTCCGACATGCCGGTGGGGAACGCGCTCCTCCTGGCCTTCGGCGCGGCGATGGTGGGCTCCCTCTTCTCGTCCGACGCCTGGAACAACGTCACCTTCGCGGCCGCCGAGGTGAACCGGCCGCAGCGCAACCTCCCGCTGGCGCTGGCGCTGGGGACGGGCGGGGTGACGCTCCTCTACCTGCTGGCGAACGTCGCCTACCTCTCGGTCCTCAAGCTCTCGCAGATCCAGACGGCGCCGCAGGACCGGGTGGGGACGCTGGCCCTGCAGCAGATCTTCGGGCCGGTGGGGGCGTACCTGATGGCGGGGGCCATCCTGGTCTCCACCTTCGGGTGCATCAACGGGCTGATCCTCGCCGGGGCGCGCGTCTACTACGCGATGGCGCGCGACGGGGTCTTCTTCGCCCGCGCCGGGCACCTGTCGGCGAAGACGCGCGTCCCCGTGTGGGCGCTGGGGGTGCAGGGGGTGTGGACGGCGTTCCTGACGCTCACCGGGAGCTACGGGCAGCTCCTCGACTACGTGGTCTTCGCGGCGCTCGTCTTCTACGTGCTGACGATGGTGGCGCTCTTCGCCCTGCGCGTGAGGCGGCCGGAGCTGGAGCGGCCGTACCGGGCGTTCGGGTACCCGGTGATCCCGGCGCTGTACCTGCTGGCGTGCCTGTCGATCGCGGTCCTGCTCCTCTTCGCGAAGCCCGAGTACACCTTCGCCGGGCTGTTCATCGTCCTCCTGGGCATCCCCGTCTACTACCTCTGGCGGCGGACGCACCGCGTGGCGCCGGGCGTCTGAGGCGGGGCTCGTCTTCGCTGGAGGATGATGCGACACCCCCTCGTCCGGGTCTCCGGGCGAGGGGGTGTCTCGCTTCTCGTCGGGCTCCGGCGGAACGGCAACTTCAACTACGAACGGCGGATGCGGGCATGTCCCTCCGCTGCGCTCCGGGCCGGGCTGCGGGCCGCGTAGGAAACGATACTACCGTTTCCAACGCGGCGAAGCCCCTGGCGGACTCCACGGCCGCCGGGGGCTTCGTCTCGGTTCGCCATCCCCTTCTCATTCTCCTCCGCCAGGGTCTTCGCCCTCCGGGCCCGCATCCCTCATGCAACGGCGCTTCAACGGCGAACTTCGATCCGGCTCGACGGGCCTCCATCACATGCCTCAGGCTCCGCGGCCTCCCTCCCCCGGCCCCTCCCCCCGCACCGGTGGGCGTGCGTGGTGAGGGGAGAACTCCATCCCGATCCGCGACTTACGAGCTCTCCTCCACGCTTCATTCCGCCGCGCACACCCAGGCCCCAAAGTCCCCCTCTCCCGGAACTCCCGGAACGGGAGAGGGCGAGCCTAAGCGAGCCGGGTGAGGGCCCCGCGCCGGACTCGCGGCATGCACCACCGCCCCCTCGCGCGCCGTTGCTGTTCTCCCCCTTCTCCCAGGGGTGGGGAGAAGGGGCCGGGGGGATGAGGGCCGACGATGCCGGGGCGCGCACCCGCACCCGTCGCCTGCACGATCCTACGCCTCCCCGCTCCCCTCCGGGTCCAGCGCGTCGAGCCACGCCGGCGGCGGCGTCCCCTGGCGGCGGTGCCCCTCGCGCAGGGCGGCGATCAGGCGCTGGAGGGTGCGGTCGCGGAGACGCCCGCCGAGCGGGTCGAGGAGGCGGTGGAGGTAGGCGGCCGCCAGCGCGGAGGGGAGCTCGCCGACGGTGCTGCGGACGTGCCAGTCGAGGAGCTTGGTCTGGGTGCTGGCCCGCGGGACGGAGCCCTTCAGGAAGCGGTGCAGCCCGCCCACCGAGATCCCGATCTCGTTGGCCACGCTGCGGATGCGCCGCTCCTCCACCGCGCGGCGCACGGCCTCGCGGAGGGCGTCGACGGGTATGCGGCCGCCGGGGGTGGGCACTCAGCCCCACCCGGCCGGGCGCGCTTCCCGGCGTTCGCTTTGTTCACGTCCTGGCGGTTGACACTCGCCAGTCTAGGCGCCGCGCGCCCTCCGGACAAGAGCGAACGTCCTCTTTGTCCCCACCATCTCCGCAACGCTGTCCACCTTCGTCTCCGAAACCCACGAAAAACGGCCTTCCGCGGCAAGGAAGAGCCGGCGGAAGGACTCCTCCGCCGGCTCTGCTTTTCCGCGTGAGACCGCGTGCCTTCAGGCGTCGGAGCGCCCGCTCACCCGGGCCGGACGCCCGCCGCCGCCTTGTCGTACATGCGGATCTCGCCGGACTTCTTCTTCGCCCAGTAGTCTTCGAGCTCGCGCTTCACCTTCCCGCTCAGGATCACGACGCCCAGGATGTTGGGGAAGGCCATCCCCAGGATCATCAGGTCGCCGAAGTTGAGCACGTTGGCCGAGGTGATGACCGAGCCCAGGAAGACGAAGAGGAGGAAGAGCCCCCGGTAGATCCCCGACGTCCGGTCGCCGAAGAGCCAGGCCCAGCACCGCTCGCCGTAGTACGACCACGAGATCATCGTGGAGTACGCGAAGAGGAAGACGGCGAACGAGAGGATGAGGGGGAACCAGGTCAGGTGCTCGCCCATGGCCCGCGAGGTGAGCGCCGCCCCCTTGCTCTGCTCGATCAGGTCGGCGTACGCGGGGTTGTTGTACGCCCCCGTGATGACGATCACCAGCGCCGTCATGGTGCAGATGACCACCGTGTCGATGAAGGGCTCCAGGAGCGCCACGATCCCCTCGCGCACCGGGTACGGCGTCTTCGCCGCCGAGTGCGCGATCGCCGCTGACCCCGCCCCCGCCTCGTTGGAGAAGGCCGCGCGCTGGAAGCCGATCACCAGCGTCCCGATGAAGCCGCCGTACGCCGCGCTGGGGGTGAACGCCTCGCGGAAGATGATGCCGAACGCCGCCGGGATCTGCGCCGCGTTGTCGAAGAGGATGACCAGCGCCGCCAGGACGTACACCCCGCACATCAGCGGGACGATCTTGTCGGCCACCGAGGCGATCCGGCGGATCCCGCCGATGATCACCAGCCCCACCAGGAACACCATCACCAGCCCGTAGGCCCAGGGGTACGCTCCCAGGACGGGGAAGGTCTCCTGCATGGCGTTCAGCGACTGGTTGACCTGGAACGAGTTCCCGCCGCCGAACGAGCCGCCCACGCAGAGGACGCTGAAGAGGACGGCGAGGACCATCCCCAGCCGCGGCCACCCCTTCTCGGCCAGCCCCTTCGAGAGGTACTCCATCGCCCCGCCCATGATGCGCCCGTCGGGGCGGACCTCGCGGTACTGCTGGCCCAGCGTGCACTCGGTGAACTTGGCCGTCATCCCCAGGAGCCCCGCCACGATCATCCAGAACGTCGCGCCCGGGCCGCCGGTGCTCACCGCGATGGCGACGCCCGCGATGTTGCCGAGCCCCACCGTGGCCGAGAGCGCGGTCGAGAGCGCCTGGAAGTGGGAGACCTCGCCCGCGTCGTTGGGGTCGCTGTACTTCCCGCGCACCACCTGCACGGCGTGGCCGAAGGCCCAGAAGTTCACGAACCGCATCCGGAGCGTGAAGAAGACGGCGCCCGCCACCAGCCAGAGGACGATGAAGGGGAGGACGTGCTCGTCGTCCCAGAAGAGGATGTCGAAGAAGAAGAACGCGCCGATCCAGGTGTTCAGGTGCCCCATCGCGCGGTCGAGGGTCCCCATGAAGCCGGCGGCGGGCGCCTC
>DATACF010000663.1:0-8946 GCA_036259235.1 Longimicrobium sp.
GGGGGGGCCGGCCTCGCGGTCGCGCGGGCGTTCGACGTTCTGTGCTTCGTGCGCCCTCAGCTGCAGCGGAAGACCGGCATCCCGCCCCGGATCTCGCGCCAGGTGTTGGCCTGGAAGGGGTCGAAGGTGGCGCTGGAGTCGCGCACGCTCCCGTAGTCGAATCCGGGCATCCGTCCGGCGGGGCCGAGGTTCAGCCGGCGGAGCTCGAAGTGGAGGTGCGGCGCGGCGCTCTGCCCCGAGCTCCCCGCGTACCCGAGCTTCTCGCCGCAGGCCACGGGCGTCCCCGGCGACACCAGCACCGACTCGGTCTTGAGGTGGACGTAGTGGGCGATCAGCCCGTCGTCGTGCCGCACGACCACGGAGTTGGCGGGGAGCGTGGGGTCGGAGCAGTGGATTTCCTTCGTGCGCGGGTCCCAGAAGCAGTCGTCGGCGTGCGTGGCCTCGGTGAACAGGACGATTCCCGGGCGGGCGGCGGAGACGGGGACCCCGAGCGTCTGCGCCGGCTGCCCGCCGGGGATCATGTAGTCCATCCCCTGGTGCCCGTCGTAGCAGACGGGAATCCCCGGGAGGTCGAGCGAGGCGGGGGGCGGGCGCGTCCCCGGGATGGTGGGGATCGCGGGCGCGCCGGCGGGGGCGGAGGGGCGCGGGATCGAGTAGTAGCCGCGCGTCCCCGCGTAGTTCTCGCAGTCGAGCTTGCCGCCGTCCGGACCGGCGACCCCGTCCGCCGGGTCGTGGTCGATCCCGATCACCCCGGGGAAGAAGTCCTGCGGGGTGGGGGAGGGGAAGGAGAGCGGCTGCGGCGCGCTGACGGGGAGGACGACGAGGCGCGCGTGCCCCTCGGCCCGGTCGGCGCCCTCGGGCGTCAGCGCGAAGAGGAGGCGGGTGCGTCCCTCCAGCGGGAGGCGCCGGAAGATGAAGCCCGCGGGGAAGGCGCCGCCGGGCGGGTTCCGCTCGAGCGTCCACATCGCGTGGGCCGCGTCGCTCGGCCAGTCGCCCCCGTTCTCGGGCGACGAGACGCGGAGGCTCCCGGCGCCGACGACGAGGAGGTCGACGGCGGGCCCCGAGAGCCCCTGCACCGAGAAGAAGAACTGCCGCCCCGCGCCTGGGGCGAGGAAGACCTCCACCGGCGCGTGCGGAGTGAGCGGGAAGGCGGTCACCCGGTTCGCCAGCGCCGCCGCTTCGGCGGGGGGGCGGGTGTAGCTCTCGGGCCGGTCGATCCACGCGGTGTCGACGGTGATCGTGGGCGGGACGACGGTGCGGCCGGGCATCACCAGCCGGAGGAGGGCCACGTTCCCGGGGAGGGTGTCGAGGACTGCGCCGTCGGCCGTGACGGCGCGGCTCACGGTCCCGTCTCCCGAGCGCACCTCCAGGGTGCCCCCGGCGGGGAGCCCGGCCACGGAGAGGTGCAGCCGGACGGCGTCGACCGGCTCGCCGAAGTAGAGCGACCAGGTGCGGTCGTAGTTCAGCGCCTCGCGCGGGACGTCGAGCCGGAGGTCGTAGAGGAGCCTGTCGGTGGTGAGCGTGGCCGTGCCGGACGAGCCGCCGTCGGTGCACCCGGCGAGGGCGAGCGCGGCGAAGAGGGGCGCGAGGGCGGCGCTCGCGCGGGAGAGAAGGCGTGGCATGGCTTCTCCGGGAGTGGTATCGCGGGCGAGAGAGCGGCGCCGGGGGACGCCGCGGAGGGCGGAACGCATGATAGGCGCGCCCGCCGCGGGCGGGCAACGAAAATCGGGCGGGTCGCGCGCGGTAGCCGCCCGGCGCCCGGCGCGCTATCGTGTCGCCGACCGTCGACGCCGTCCACGCGATTCACGAGAGCGACTTACGCCGATGTCCACGAGCTACGCCGCCGAAGTCTGGAACCTGGTGCAGCGGGTGCGCGCGCAGTCGCCGCTGGTGCACAACATCACCAACTACGTGGCGATGGACGTCTCGGCCAACGTCCTCCTGGCCGCCGGCGCCTCGCCCGCCATGGTGCACGCCAACGAGGAGGTCGAGGAGTTCATGGGCATCAGCGACGCGCTGGTGACCAACATCGGCACCCTCTCGCCCCCCTGGGTGGAGGCCATGCTCCGCGCCTCCGACCGGGCGCGGGCGCTGGGGAAGCCGTGGGTCCTCGACCCCGTGGGCGCGGGGGCCACGCAGTACCGGACGGGCGTGGCGCGCGAGCTCACCGAGCTGCGGCCCACGGTCCTCCGGGGGAACGGCTCGGAGATCCTGGCCGTCCATGGCGCGGGGCTCAACACCCGCGGGGTCGACAGCACGGTGGCCTCCGGCGACGCGCTGGGCGCCGCGCGCGCGCTGGCGGCCCAGCTCCAGATCGTGGTGGCGGTGACGGGGAAGACGGACTACGTCACCGACGGCGCCCGCACGCTGGCGGTCCACAACGGCCACGCGATGATGACGCGGGTGACGGCGCTGGGGTGCTCGCTCTCGGCGCTGGTGGCCGCCTTCGCCGCCGTGCACGGCGACCGCGTCCTCGCCACCGCCGCCGCGCTCGCCGCCTTCGGCCTGGCGGGGGAGCGGGCGGCGCGCGAGTCGGCCGGCCCCGGCACCTTCCGCCAGCGGATCGTCGACGAGCTCTACCTCCTCGACGAGTCCACGACGGTCGGCGGCGCGGTGGTGGAGGACGTCTGAGCACGCGGTGTGCGCGTGAGATCCCTGGACGACACGATTCCCGAGACGACGGACGAACGGAGAACGACCCGACGATGCGCCCGATGCACTTCCTGAAGACCGCCCTGGCCGCCCTCGCCGCCACCGTGGCCGTGGGGACCACCGCCCGCCCGGCGTACGCATGGGACGAGCTGGGGCACCGCGTGGTGGCGCGGATCGCCTGGGACAACATGACGCCGCGGGCCCGCGAGGCCGCCGTCCGGCTCCTGATGAACGGGCCCCACGGCGCGGGGCTGCGCGAGCTGATGCCCGCCACGGGGACGATGGAGGAGCGCCAGCGCGAGCTCTTCGTCCTGGCCGCCGTCTGGCCCGACCTGATCCGCGGCCGCGAGCACCCGGGATTCCGCTTCGCGCACTCCGACTGGCACTACGTCAACTTCTTCTGGGAGCAGCGCCCCGACGGGAGCCGCGTCGACCGCCCCGACGTCCCCCGCGCGGGCGAGCTGATCACGCAGCTGCAGCGGATCGAGCGGGAGCTGGCCGACGCCTCGCGCGCCGACTCGGCGCGGGCGGTGGACCTGGCGTGGGCGCTCCACCTGGTGGGCGACGGGCACCAGCCGCTCCACAACAGCGCCCGGATCACCGCCGCGCGCCCCGAGGGCGACCGCGGGGGGAACTCCTTCCGCCTGGCCGGGCTCTACCCCTTCAACAACCTCCACGCCTACTGGGACTCCATGGTCGGCTTCACCGTCCCCTGGAGGACGGGGGTGAGCACCGAAGCGGAGTACGTCGGCGACATCGCCGCCCGGCTCCAGCGCGAGAACCCGCGCGCCCGCTTCGCCCGCCGCCTCCTCCCCGGCCAGTTCGAGGCGTGGTCGCGCGAGGGGGTGCGGGTGGCGCGCGACGTGGCCTACCCGGCGTGGCTGGTCGAGGGCGAGCGCGCCCCGCGCCGCTACCGGCCGTACGCCTGGCGCGCCGCCGAGCCGCGCCTCGCCCTCGCCGGCTACCGCCTGGCCGACCTGCTGAACCGCACGCTGGGCGCGTAGGCACCGTCCGGGACGAGGCGAGGGGCCGGCCCGACACGCGTCGGGGCCGGCCTTCGCTCGTTTCGGGATCTCGGAAAACCGGCCGTCCAACGTTGGTCGCATCGGCGCCATTGCAAGCCGGAGCCGCCGCGCATACACTGGCACCGGGCGAGATGCCGTCTCGCGAGCTCCATCCCTGCGCCCGCCCCCCCGACCGCCGCCTCCGACGCTCCGGAATGTCCGCGCTGATTCCCCTCCTCGAAGCGCCGTACCAGACGATCGACGACGTGGTGGCGGGGATCACCGCCGTCGAGCGGCACCTCCTGGCGCGCCGCGACCGGCGCGCGGTGTTCGCCTCGGCGTACCTGGCGATCACGCTGGCCGTCCGCCAGGGGGCCGACGACGGCGCCTTCGGCGACAACGACTGGGTGCGGCGCTACGACGTCGCCTTCGCCAACCTCTACCGGATCGCCCTCCTCGACTTCGAGCGCGGTCGCTTCGAGCGCGTGCCGCGGGCGTGGCGCTTCTCGTTCGAGACCTCGCTCTCGGGCGACTCGCTCGTCCTCCAGGACCTGCTGCTGGGGATCAACGCCCACATCAACCACGACCTCGCGCTCGCCCTCTTCGAGGTCTCCGTCGACCCGCGCGACCGCCGCCACGCCGACCACACCAAGGTCAACGAGGTCCTCGGCGCCGCCACCGACGCCCTGCAGGACCGGATCGCCCGCGCCTACGCCCCGGCGCTCCGCGTCCTCGACCAGGTGGCCGGGCGGCTCGACGAGGAGCTGGCCGGGTTCAGCGTCCGCCAGGCGCGCGAGGCCAGCTGGGTCGCGGCGCTCGGCCTCGCCAACGCGCGGGGCGAGGGCGAGCGCGCCGGCGTCCGCGGCCGCCTCGACGCCGGCGCCGCGGTGGTGGCGCGCCTCGTCCTCAGCTCCATCCCCGCGGGGACGCCGCTGATGCGGGTGCTGCGCGAGCTGGAGCGGCAGGTGCCGTGGTGGGAGATGCTGGAGCTCCCCCTCCCGTCGGCCCCCGTCCGCCCCGCCCCGGTCACCCCCACCGCGCCCGCCGTCGCCGACCTCGACGCGCTGGTCGCGCGGCTCACCGAGACGGTGGCGCGCTTCGACGCCGCCCGGAGCCGCCTCTCCGTCGCCCCCTCCACCTTCCTCCTCGCCACCCGGCGTCTCAAGGAGAAGCTGGAGGACGGGAAGACGTTCGAGGACCGCGACTGGGTCCTCCGGCTGAACCTCCACTTCGCCAGCGGCTACTTCCGCGCGCTGGAGGCGCACGAAGCCGGGCGCGAGACGGAAGTCCCCGACGCCTGGAAGCCCGCCTTCGCCGCCGCCGCCGGCCGCGAGACGACGCTGGTGCAGGAGCTGGCGCTGGCGATGAACGCCCGCCTCAACCACGACCTCCCGCTGGCGCTCGTCGCCGCCGGGATGGACGGCGACCGCGAGCGGCGGCACCGCGACCTCCTCGCCTTCCACGAGCTCCTCCGCGAGACGGTCGACCCCGCGCAGGAGATGCTGGCGGCGAAGTACTCTCCCCTCCTTCGCGTCCTCGACGTGGCGATGCTGCGGATGGACGAGGCGCTGGCGGGGTTCAGCCTCCGCCGCGCCCGCGACGCCGCCTGGGAGAACGCCGTGCGGCTGGCCGACGCGGGGAGCGAAGACGAGCGCCGGGCGCTGGCGCGCGAGATCGACCGCCGCGCCGCCGCCCTCGGCCACCGCATCCTCCTCCGCGGCGTCGTGGGGGGCGGGTGGGTGGCGCGGGCCCTCCGCCACGTGGAGGACCGCTTCGAGGGGCGCTGGTCGGCGTGGGTCGAGCCTGCGGGGGAGTGAACGAAGGAGGGTCCAGCAGTCTGTTTCCGAGTTGCTTCACCTGACGTCCAGAGGAGGGGGAAGATGGCGATGGAGCAGGCGTTCCGGGGGGTGGTCTCGAAGATCCGGCGGCGGTACGGCGACATGGCGGCCCAGGGCGCCGCCGTCCCCTTCGCGGTGCGGGCCAACGGCTCGGCCGAGGCGTTCGGCGACGGCGAGCCCGCCTTCACCTTCGTGGTCCGCGAGCCGCGGGCGCTCGACGCGCTCGCCACCCTCGACGGGCTGGTGGTGGGCGAGGCGTACCTGGCGGGGGCCTTCGACGTGGAGGGCGACATCGAGCGGGTGCTGGAGATGCGCGACCTCTTCTCCGACCGGCACCCCCTCCTCTACGCCTGGCGCTTCGTCCAGCCGCGCCTCTTCGGGCAGGTGAAGAGCGACGAGAAGTGGATCCCGGCGCACTACGACACCGAGTCCGACTTCTTCCTCCGCTTCCTCGACACCCGCCACCGGGCCTACTCGCAGGGGATCTACGCCCGCGACGACGAGCCGCTGGAGGACGCCATCACCCGCAAGCTCGACTTCGCCCGCGACTCGGCCGGGATCCGCCCGGGCGACCGCGTCCTCGACGTCGGCGGCGGGTGGGGCGCCTTCACCGAGTACGGCGGGAAGCAGGACGTCCGCGTCACCTCGCTCACCATCTCCCCGGAATCCGAGCGCTTCCTGAACGGGATGATCGAGCGCGAGCGCCTCCCCTGCGAGGTCCGCCGCGAGCACCTCTTCGCCCACCAGCCGGCGGAGAAGTACGACGCCATCGTCGTCCTCGGGGTGACCGAGCACCTCCCGGACTATCCGGGGACGCTGAAGAAGTACCGGAGCCTGCTGAAGCCCGGCGGGAAGGTGTACCTCGACGCCAGCGCCTGCCGGAGGAAGTACGACCTCACGGCCTTCGTGGAGCGGCACATCTACCCCGGGAACGGGAGCCCCATGTGCCTCCACGACTACCTGGGCGCCGTGGCCGCCTCGCCCTTCCGCCTCGAAGGGGTCTTCGACGACCGCCACAGCTACGCGCTCACCGCCCGCGAGTGGGCGCGGCGCCTCGACGCGCACCGCGACGACGTCGAGCGGCGGTGGGGGAAGGCGCTGTACCGGAAGTTCCAGCTCTTCCTCTGGGGGACGGCCGACGGGATGGCGCGCGACACGCTCCAGGCGTACCGTGTCGTCCTGGGGCTGCCGAAGGCGGCGGCCTGAGGTCTCTCTCGCCGAAGGTGTGACGACGGATGCTGGGATTCCTGAAGGACCGCCGCCGCCGGCGGACGATGGACGCGCCGTTCCCGCCGGAGTGGCTGGCGATCGTCGGGAAGAACGTCCCGCTCTACGGGCGGCTGGACGAGGACGACCGCGAGGCGCTCCTCGACCACGTGCAGGTCTTCCTGGCCGAGAAGCGCTTCGAGGGCGCGGGCGGGCTGGAGATGACGGACGAGATCCGCGTCACCATCGCCGCCCAGGCGTGCATCCCCATCCTCCGGCTGGACGACGCCGACTACTACGGGCGCCTCCGCTCCATCGTCGTCTACCCCAGCACCTACGTCGTCCCGCAGGAGACCCGGCACGGCGGCGTGGTGCACGAGGACGAGTCGGTCCGCCTGGGCGAGTCGTGGCACCACGGCGCGGTGGTGCTGGCGTGGGACAGCGCGCGCACCGGCGCGGCCAACCCCGCCGACGGGCGCAACGTCGTCCTCCACGAGTTCGCCCACCAGCTCGACCAGGAGGACGGCGGCGCCGACGGGACCCCCGTCCTCCCCCTGGGCGGCTACGTCCCCTGGGCGCGGGTGCTGGGCGAGCACTACCTGGAGCTGCGGGACGACAGGGAGGACGGGCGGAAGACGCTGCTGGACGGCTACGGCGCCACCAACGAGGCCGAGTTCTTCGCGGTGGCCACCGAGACCTTCTTCGAGAAGCCCGCCCAGCTCGAGCGCCGCCACCCCGAGCTCTACGCCGAGCTGGCCCGCTACTTCCGCCAGGACCCCGCCGCCGAGCTCCGCGCGCGCGCCGCGGCCGAGGAGGAGGCGCGATGAGGCGCTACCTGCTGTGGGTGGGAATCCCGCTGGTGCTGGTCCTCGACGTGGTGACGATCTTCGTCGACTTCTTCGGCCCCGCGCTCCGCGTGGCCACGATCACGGTGCTGACCGGGATCCTCATCGTTTTCGCGATCGTGCGCCTGATCGACTTCCGCCGCATGGCCCGCGAACGCGACGCCGCCTTCGCCGCCCTCCGCCGTCAGCGCGCGAAGCCGAAGCCCGAGTAGGGGCGGACTTTTCGAACTGCGGTCTCACGCAGAGGCAGCAGAAGCGGAGAGCTACGTGCGGTTCCTCTGCTTCTCTGCTGCCTCTGCGTGAGATTGCTTTTGGGGATTCGCTTCGAGAATCGATGGAACGGGCCGGGGCCGAATCAGGCTGCCGGCCCTTCTTGCGAGGGGAACTCGGCGTTCTCGCCGGGCGACTCGGGGACCATGAGGGTGAGGCGGTAGGGGACGAGGCCGTACTCGAAGCGGCGGCCGTGGAGGGGCTCGCCGTCGGCGTTGACGGTCATCTCCTCTTCGGCCTCGACGACGACCGAGCGCACCTTGCGGTAGGTGACCTTCGGGTTGTGGACGTGGCGGCCGCCGCGGATCTGCGGGGCGATGCGGACGAAGTCGACGTGCGACATCGAGTCGACGATGCAGAGGTCGAGGAGGCGGTCGTCCATGTCGGCCTCGGCGGTGACGAAGTTCCCCCCGCCGGTGCGCCGCGCGTTCCCCACCGCGAAGATCAGGAAGTCGCCCTCGTGCAGCACCTCGCCCCCCGACGAGAAGCGGGCGCGCGAGACCTTGAGCTGCACGAACTTGCGCACGCCGGTGATCAGGTACGCCACCGGCCCCAGGACGCGCTTGAGCTCGTCGGAGGCGTCGTCGGTGGCCTCGGCGCCGAAGCCGCCGGTGGAGACGTTGAGGAAGCAGCGCCCGTTGACGCGCGCCACGTCGACCTCGAAGGGGACCCCCGCCACCGCGATCGCCAGCGCCTCCTCGGGGTCGCCGCCGCGGATCCCCAGCCCTCCGGCCAGGTCGTTGGCCGTCCCCATCGGCACCAGCCCCAGCCGCGGGGCGCGCGCGGCGCCGTCGGCGTGCCCCTCGACCCAGTCGCAGAGCCCGTTGACCACCTCGTTGATGGTCCCGTCGCCCCCGGCGGCGATCACCAGGTCGGCCCCGTGCTCGGCCGACTTCCACGCGAAGCGGTGCGCGTCGTTCCCCTCGAAGGTGATCCGGGGGTAGACGGTGTGTCCCGCCTCGCGCAGCTGCGCGATCCCGGCGCGGATGGCCTCCACGGCTTCCAGCGACGGCGGGTTGATGATGACGGAGATGTGCACCGGGAAGCGACGCCTCGGGTGACCGGCCGGACCGCTCTCGCCCGCCGACGAGCAAGATCTTCGCCATCCACCGCCATCCTATCGCGACGCGG
>DATACF010000664.1:0-6371 GCA_036259235.1 Longimicrobium sp.
ACTACGGGCGCGACCTCACCCGCAGCTTCACCCGGGCGCTCCGCGCCGCCGGGGGGACGGTCGTCGGCGAGGACCCGTACCTCGAGGAGATGGAGGACTTCCGCCCGTACCTCGAGCGCCTCCGCCGCCGCGGCGCCGGGCTCGTCTTCGTGGCCGGGTACGACCAGGGGGCGCGGACGATGATCCCCCAGGCCCGCGCCCTGGGGCTCGCCGCCCCCTTCATGGGCGGCGACGGGCTGGAGGCCCTCACCGGCGCCGGGGGCGGGTACGACGGCACCCTGGTCGGCGTCCTCTTCCACCCCGACGCCGGCGAGCGGGCCCGCGCCTTCGCCGCGACGTACCGGGCGAAGTGGCAGCGCGAGCCCGACTCCTCCGCCGCCCTCGCCTACGACGCGGTCCACCTCCTGGCCCGCGCCCTCCGCGCCGGCGCCCGCGACCGCGCCGCCGTCCGGCGCTACCTCGAAGGCGTCGGCCGCCCCGGGGGGAGCCCCCCCTTCGAGGGGGCGGCGGGCCCCGTGGCCTTCGACGCCCACGGCGACCCGGTGAACAAAGCGTTCGTGGTGGGGCGCCTCCAGGGAGGGCGGATCGTCCTCCCCCAGACGGGACGGGGCGCGCGTTGACAAACGTCGTGCATCTCCATAGTATGCGACCGCTTCCCCGCATCCAGTCCCCTGGACCTGACGCCGCCTCCGCGCACCTTTAGCGCCGCACGCTTCAGCCGCCGCCCCCGGCTCCCCGGGGACACGCCGGGACCTTCCGCGCATTTCCCACGATCATGACCCTGACCCAGGTCCGCCCGCCCGAGACCGAGCCCTCGGCCTCCGCCGCCCCGCCCCCCGCGGAGGAGCCCCGCCGCCCGGGCCCCGCCCCGCGTGCCGCGCCGGGGTGGATGCGGGGGGGCCTCTTCCGCACCATCCGCAGCCAGCTGATCGCCGGCGGGACCCTCCTGGTGGTGCTGATCCTCTTCGGCGCCGTCTTCAGCGTCTACACCGTCAACGACCTGACGCGGGAGATGGACGAGCGGATGCGGGCGCTCCGGACCAGCACCGAGATCGGGAGCTCGCTGGAGTCGCTGATCCTCTCCCAGATCGCCGCCGGCGAGCGGTACCTGGTGAGCCCCGACGCGCAGATCGCCCAGGCGTTCGACGCGCAGGGGCGGCAGGCGCACGAGCAGCGGCGGCGCTACAAGGAGCTCACCAACCTCTCCACCGCCGAGCAGCAGCAGATCGTCGCGGTCGACGGGCTCCTCTCGCGGATCGAGGTGGAGTACGCGCTGGCCCACGCGCAGATCGACGTCGGCGACCGGCCCGGGGCGCTGGCCCGCGTGGCGGCCGTCCGCCCGCAGACGGCCGCCCTCCAGCGCTCGATCCGCGACATCTCTTCGGGTCAGGCCGACAAGGTGGCCGCCGCGGCCGCCGAGCTCAAGCGCGACGCGCAGAACCGGCAGATCCTCCTGGGGGTCATGGCGCTCCTGGCCTCGCTCGCCGCCGCGGGGCTGGTGTGGGGCACCAGCCGCGCCGTCACCCAGCCGCTGGGGTCGCTGGTCGACGCCGCCGACCGGCTGGGGCACGGCGACCTCTCCATCAACCTGAACGGCCGCGTGGGGATGAAGCGCGAGTTCGCCGCGCTGGCCGGGGCCTTCAACGGGATGGCGGGGCAGCTCCGCACCATCGTCCGCGAGACGGTCTCGACGGCCGAGCGGATCTCGACCTTCGCCTCCGACCTCTCCTCCATCAGCGAGGAGGTCGCGGCCTCCAGCGGCGAGGTGGCCACCGCCATGGTGGGGATCGCCAGCGGCGCCGAGAGCCAGGCGCACGGGCTCCTGGCCACCCAGGAGGCGCTGGAGGAGATGAACACCCGCTCGCGGGAGATCGCCAACGCGTCGCGGATGGTGACCTCGCTCAGCGGGCAGATCTACGAGACGGCCGCCCGGAGCCGCGCCGAGGTGTCGACGGCGCTCCAGCGCCTCCTGGAGATCCGCGAGGTGGTGGAGGCGTCGGCCCGGCAGGTCACCGAGCTCGAGCAGACCTCGCTCCAGATCGACCGCTTCGTCGAGACGATCACGGGGATCGCGCGGCAGACCAACCTCCTGGCGCTCAACGCCGCCATCGAGGCCGCCCGCGCGGGCGAGCACGGGCGCGGCTTCGCGGTCGTGGCCGAGGAGGTCCGCAAGCTGGCCGAGGGCTCCGCGCGGGCCGCCCAGGAGGTGGCCCAGAACGTCGCCGACATCCGCTCCCGCATCGAGGGGGTGGTCGAGACGATGGGGCGCGGGACCGAGAAGGTGGCCGACGTGGAGCATGTCTCCAAGGGCGCCGACTCCGCGCTGGAGCAGATCCTCGCCGCCGTCGACGGGGTGCGCCTGGCCGCCGACCAGGTGGAGGAGGCGGTGGAGCGGAACCGCTCGGCCTCGGAGGGGGTCGAGCGCGCCGTCGCCGAGGTGAGCGGGACCTCCGAGTCGCACGCCGCCAGCGCCGAGGAGGTCTCGGCCGCCGCCGAGGAGCAGTCGGCCGCCACGCAGGAGATGTCGGCCAGCAGCATGGAGCTCCTCCACGCCGCCGAGCGGATGCGCGAGCTGGTCAGCGGCTTCAAGACCTGACCTTCCTCCGTCGCTCCACGGAATCGAAGCCCCGTTCCGGACTCTTCCGGGGCGGGGCTTCTTCGCGCTCCCTTCCGCGCTCGTCGCGCGTGGAAGTCCCGCATGGCCTCTCACAGGGGGCACAGAGGACACGGAGGGACTTCATCTCGTCCGCCGTTTCCCCCTGTGTCCCCTGTGCCCCCTGTGAGAGACCGCGGTTCAGGGATTCTGGGTCCGCGCCCAGGGCGGGCTGGACGCGAGGACGCGAGGGTAGACGGGGCACCCGGGGTGGTGGGCGCCGGGAAGGTAGCCGGTGGACATGAGGAACTCGCCCACGATCTCGCCGCCGGTGAAGCGGAAGGTCTTCTTGAAGAGCTTCACCCACTCCGCCTTCGGGAGGGGATGGTGGGCGTCGAGCCACCCGGCGAAGGAGCCGTATTCGTCGCGGAGGCGCAGGACGCGGCCGGCGTTGTCGATCATGGCATCGACCTTGAGGCGGTTCCGGACGATCCCCGGGTCGGCGAGGAGGCGGGCGCGGTCGGCGTCGCCGTAGGCCGCCACGCGCTCGGGGTCGAAGCCGTCGAAGGCGCGGCGGAAGGCGTCGCGCTTCTTGAGGATGGTGAGCCACGAGAGGCCGGCCTGGTTGATCTCCAGCGCCAGCCGCTCCAGGAGCTCGGCGTCGCCGGTGAGCGGAAAGCCGTACTCGTGCTCGTGATACGGCCCGTGCCAGGGGTGCCCCGGCGCGGCCTCGCAGTAGCTGGACACGTCTTCCCCTCCTCCCGGTGAGGTTCGGTTTTCGTTCGCCCCGGGCACCAGAATGCGACGGAAGGGCGCCCGACGCAACCCGCCGGGCGGCGGGGGGTACTCAGGAATCGGCCGCGTGCGATCCGTCCACGTGTGGCCCCAACGATCCGCTTTCGCGTGAGGGGCGAGGACGCTACCTTGCCCCCTCGCACTTTTTTACATGGGAGGTCTTCATGGCCATTCCGTCCTGGCCGCGCGCGGCCGCGACCGTCGCATGAGCGAGGCGCTGCTCGACGACGCCCCGCGCCACCACCCCTTCGTCCTCGGCGTCATCGGCGACTCGGGGAGCGGGAAGAACACCGTGGCCGCGGGGGTCCGCGCGCTGATCGGCCCCGAGCGGGTCTCGGCGCTGGAGCTCGACGACTACCACCGCTACACCCGCGCCGAGCGCCAGGAGCTGGGGCTGTCGGCGCTCAACCCCGCGGTGCACAACCTGGCGCTGATGCAGGAGCACCTGCAGCTCTTCCGCCGGGGGCGCCCGGTGCGCAACCGGCGCTACGACCACTCCGACGGGACCTTCGGCGCCATCCGCACCGTCGAGCCCAACGAGGTGGTCATCGTCCGGGGGCTGTTGGGCTTCCCCACCGACGAGCTCCGCGCGGCGTACGACCTGGCCGTCTTCCTGGCGCCCGAGCCCGACCTCCTCTTCCGCTGGAAGCTGAGGCGCGACGTCAAGACGCGCGGCTACACCGAAGCCGAGGTGCTCAAGAACATCGTCCAGCACCTCCTCGACTCCAAGCAGTACGTCCTCCCCCAGGCCGACCGCGCCGACCTGGTGGTGCGCTACGAGATCCCCGAGTGGGACGCCCCCGACGCCGAGGTGCGCGCCGTCCTCACCCTCCGCCGCGCCGCCGCCGAGGCCGTCCGGATGAACGGGATCGGCGACCGCTTCGGGGCGCACGTGGGGTTCGAGGACGGCCCCGGGGGCGAGCTGGTCCTCCGCGTCCCCGCCGACCTCCCGGCGGCCGAGGTGGACGCCTGGGCGGCCGACCGCTTCGCGGGGAGCTTCGACCCCGCGGCGCTGGGGAGCCACATGGACGAGGAGGGCGCCGAGACGCGCCTGGAGCCGCTGGCCTTCACTCAGGTGCTCATCGCCGACCTCACCCAGAAGCTCCGCCGCCGCGCCGACCTCCCCCCGGAGGCGGTGGCCGCCGCGGTCTGAGTCCTGAGTGCTGAGTCCTGAGTCCTGAGTGCAGCTCCGGGCTCAGGACTGGAGAAGAAGCGGGCGCGGTCCTCCGACGGGGCCGCGCCCGTTCTTCGTCCGTCTGAACCCTCCAGCCGTTTCCCCCGGTATTGTAGCCGCCGGGCGCGGTCCGTATCTTTGCGTGCGTCAGGGACCTCCCGGTCCCGGCGTCTCTTCGGCGCGCGGCTTCCCCGGCCGCGTCTTCCCGTCCCCCCTCGTCACTCCCGCCGACCGAGGTCCATCCGATGAGCGAGATGCACTTCTCCGACAACTACAACGACATCAGCACCGACAACGGCTTCCAGTTCGAGTTCTTCTGCGAGCACTGCCACGACGCGTGGCGCTCGCCCTTCGACCGCTACGCGGCGGGGACGGCCGAGTCGCTCCTGGGGGCGGCGGAGGGGCTCTTCGGCGGGATCTTCGGGACGGCGCGGAACGCGGTGAGCCAGGTGCGTGGCGCGGGGTGGTCGAAGGCGCACGACGCGGCGCTCCGGAAGGCGGTCGGCGAGGCGCGCGACCACTTCCACCGCTGCCCGCGCTGCTCCAACCACCTCTGCGACAACTGCTGGAACGACGACGAGGGCACCTGCGTGGCCTGCGTCCCGCGCCTCGACCCCGAGCTGGCGTCCATCCGCCGCGAGGCCAAGCTCAACAAGGCGCGCGAGGTGGCCTACGCCGCGGCCGAGGTGACGAAGGCGGACCTGGAGGACCGGGTGGTGAGCTGCAAGGAGTGCGGCGCGGCCGTGGGGCGCGGGAAGTTCTGCCCCGAGTGCGGCACCCCCGTCTCGCTCGTCCGCTCCTGCGGGTCGTGCGAGGCGGAGGTGCCCGCGTCGGCCAAGTTCTGCCCGGAGTGCGGGGCGAAGGCGTGAGAAAACAAGTCCTACGTCCTGAGTGCTAAGTCCTAAGTCCTGAGTGCTGAACTGCATGGAAGGACTCAGGACTCAGGACTCATCCCCTCAGAGGCGCCGTCGCCGCCCTCGTGACAGGAGGCGAAGGACGAAGAGGAGGACGACGGCGCCGATGAAGGCGGTGAAGATCGTCCCCGCCAGCCCCGAGAAGGGAGAGGTGGCGCCGAGCTGGGCGAAGAGCCAGCCGCCCACGAAGGCGCCGACGATCCCGACGATGATGTCGCCGATCAGGCCGTAGCCGATCCCGCCCATGACGAACGAGGCGAGGACGCCGGCCACGAGCCCCACGATGATCCAGGTGAGGAGGTCCATCGGTCTCCCTTGGTCTCGAGGAATCCCACAGGAACCACTGCTGTCGGCGCGACACGGGGGCAACCGCCGTGCCGACGGCGCACCGGAGGCGAGAGGACGACATGGCCGACGAGCTGACGAAGCACCGCGGGGCGGGGGGCACGGAGGGGGGCGTGGGCCTCTTCCTGGGCGGCCTGGCGATGGCGGCGGCGGGGGCGTACCTCCTCACCAGCCGCGTCACCGTGCACAGCGGCGGGTGGCGGCTGTGGGGAAACGACTCGTTCGGGATCTCGCTCCTCCCGCTCCTGATCGGGATGCTCTTCTTCAACGGCCGCTCGCGCGTCGGCTGGCTCCTCACCTTCGTCGGCGTGGTGATCATCTTCGCCGGCATCCTGATGAACCTCGACATCTACTTCCAGCCGACGAGCCTCTTCAACACCATCGTCATGCTCGTCCTCCTCTTCGGCGGCATCGGCCTCGTGGCGCGCTCGCTCAAGCCGATGATGTAGGCCGGACGATCCCGAATCCGGGACGTGCTCGGCTCAATGTAGATGCGCGATTCATCGCGCCCAGCGGGGCCGGCCCCCCGCAACGGCGGCGCGATGAATCG
>DATACF010000665.1:0-3984 GCA_036259235.1 Longimicrobium sp.
GCGTCGACCTCGCGCGGGAGCTCGACCCAGACGAAGAGCCCCGCCCCCGGCCGCCGCCACCGCGCCTCGGCGGGGAAGTGCTCGCCCAGCGCCCGGAGCATGGCGTCGCGCCGGAGAGTGTACTCGCCGCGGAGGCGGGCCAGGTGCGCCGGGAAGCGCCCGTCGTCGAGCCACGCCGACACCGCGTGCTGCGCCAGCGTCGAGACGTCGAGGTCGTTCCCCTGCCGCGTCGCCGACAGGAGCGGCACCAGCGGCTCGGGGACCACCAGCCACGCCACCCGGAGCGCCGGCGCCAGCACCTTGGCGAACGAGCCGATGTAGTACACCCACCGCTCGTCCAGAGCCCGCATGGGCGGCGGCGCCTCGCCGTCGAGCGAGAGGAAGCCGTAGGCGTCGTCCTCCAGGATGGGGACGCGGTAGGTCTGCGCCAGCTCCACCAGCCGGGCGCGCTTCGCGGGCGACAGGCTCACCCCCAGGGGGTTGTGGCCGTCGGTGATGGTGTAGACGAAGGCCGGGCGCTCGCCCGCCTCCAGCCGCCGCTCCACCGCGTCCACGTCGATCCCGTCGGGGCCGGTGGGGACGGTGAGGATCCGCGGCCGCTGGGGGCGGAGCGCCGTGTGGATCCCGTCGTAGCAGAGCTCCTCGGTGATCACCGTGGCGCCCGGGTCCACCAGGAGGCGCCCCATCAGGCTCATCCCGTGCTGCGCCCCGTTGGTGAGGAAGACCTGCTCCTCGCGGCAGGTCACGCCGCGCCGCGCCATCAGCTCCACCACGTGCCGCGTCAGCCCCCGGTGCGGGAGGCCGTACTGCATGGCGCGCGGGTCCTCGAGGGCGCGCGCCTGGGCGCGGGCGTAGTCGGCCGCGGGGAAGAGGTCGGTCGCGGGCATCCCCAGGGCGAACGAGAGGATCCCGGGGCGCGCGATGACCGCGTGGATCTCCCGGAGGGCCGACTGCCGCACGGTGCGCAGCCACCCCGCCAGGGCGAAGTCGTCGTGAAGGGTGTCGGAGTACAAGCGGTGTGGGCTCCGGAAGAGGGCGTGCGCGCGGGAGGGAGATCGCGCGAGGGAGAGAATATAACTTCCCCGCTGGCCAAATTGGAGCGGCCTTCTGTCCATGTTCGCGGCGAGATGCGCGTCCCTGCGGGATGTCACCTGGTGAGCGCGAACTTCACCCTTCCATTCGCTGGCGTGTTCGGAGTGCCGGGGGAGGGACTCAAACCCTTCGCGGGGCCGGCGCGTCCAAGCCATGTGAACCCGCGGCGCCTCCCCGGGCCGCCGCCCACCGTCCGAGACCCGAACCACTCCAGGAGACCCCACCATGCGTGGCTCCCGACGCTCTTTCGCCGCCGCCCTCGCGCTCTCGCTCGCCGCCGTCCCCGCCCACGCGCAGGAGCGCGGCGACGACTGGGTGGAGCGCTGCCGCCGCTGGAACCGCAGCGACGGCCGCCAGGTGCACTGCGAGGTCCGCGAGACGCGCCTCCGCGCCGACGGCTCGCTCTCGGTGGACGGCCGCCAGAACGGCGGCGTCTCGGTGCGCGCCTGGGACGGCGCCGACGTCCTCGTCCGCGCCCAGATCCAGACGCAGGCCCCCAGCGCCGCCGAGGCGCGCGAGATCGCCCGCGAGATCACCGTCCGCACCGGCGGCGAGACCGTCGCGGCCCAGGGCCCCGAGGTCGGGCGCCGGCAGAGCTGGTCGGTGAGCTACGAGGTCTTCGTCCCCCGCCGGACCAACCTCCAGCTCCGCACCAACAACGGGCCGATCTCGGTCAACGGCGTGGCGGGCGAGATGGACCTCCAGGCGCACAACGGGCCGCTCACGCTCCGCGAGGTGGCGGGCGACGTCCGCGGGCGCACCACCAACGGGCCGGTCACCGTGACGCTGGCCGGGTCGAGCTGGAGCGGCGCGGGGCTCGACGTCGAGACCACCAACGGCCCCGTCACCCTGGCCATCCCCGAGGGGTACTCGGCGCACCTGGAGACGGGGACGGTGAACGGGCCCATGAGCATCGACTTCCCCGTCACCGTGCAGGGCCGCGTCACGCGCCGCATCAGCACCGACCTGGGGCGGGGCGGCGCGCCGATCCGCGTCCTCACCACCAACGGCCCGGTGACGGTCCGCGAGCGCTGAGCGTCAGAGCGGTGCAGCGTCCGGGCGCGCCGCACGCGCCCGGCGTGGAGGCATAGATCGAGGCCCCCGCGGATCCGTCCGCGAGGGCCTCCCGTGCTTTTCGTAATCGAGGGGAACCCCGGCCTGTCATTCCGAGCGAGGAACGAGTGAGGAATCGACTCGCCTCGCCCGGGAACTGGCTTCCAGACACGGATCTCTCCGAACGCCCTTCCGATGATCCGGGTCGGGGACCACCGGTGGACTCGGCCCCCGTCCTACCACCGCCACAGCGCCCCGAAGCGCCACCCGCGCACCTCCAGCATCCCGTCCTCGCGCCCGCCGCCGCGGAACCATTCGGCGAAGAGGCCCCTGTCCGGTGCCGAAGCGGAGCTCCGCGCCGTAGCCGTAGCTCGGCCCCAGCCCCCACTCGCGGTCGCCGAGGCGCGAGGAGGAAGGCGAGCGTCGCGCGGAAGGCGAGGCGGGTGAGGCGCATCGGGCGGACCTCGGGGCGTGGGGATGGGACCGTTTTTGGACTCTCACAGGGGGCACAGGGGACACAGGGGAGCCGCGGACGAAGGATCGAAGCTCCCCCTGTGTCCTCTGTGCCCCCTGTGAGATGCTTTTCAGTTCGGCGCGGCGGGCTCGGACTGCTCGCGGACCTTGCGGAGGAGCTGGCGCAGCGTCTCGCGCTCCTGGGCGGAGAGCGACCCGGCGGCGCCGGCCGCGGCGGAGGCGCCGGGGCGCGGCGGCGGGGGCTCGTCGGCGGCGCGGAGCGGGGGGCCGATCAGCTTCGGCGCGGGGGCCATCAGCACGCGCGGGTCGTGGTAGGCGTGGTCGCCCAGGTCGGGGATGATGGCGCCCGAGACGAGGAACTTCCCCGCCCCCTCGCCGATCTGCCGCCGCAGCTTCTCGGCCTGCTCGCGGGCGAAGGTCCCCTCCGCCTCCATCTCGCGGATGCGGCCGAGGACCGGGAGCGAGTTGACCACCGCGCGGTAGCGGTGCGCGATCGGGAGGTCGCGGTGGTAGACGAGGCGGTCCCACATCGACCGGATCAGCGCCCGCAGCGCCTCGACGGCCGGCGCGGCGCCCAGGAGGTCGAACGACTTCTCGTCGCCCGAGTCGCAGGCGACCACGCTCAGCCCCTGCGAGCTCACCCCGGTGAGGACGGCGCACGCCTCGTACAGCCCCTCCACCGCCTGGAGCATGGTGATCAGCCGCTGCGCCGTGGAGTAGCGCTCCTCGGGCTCCAGGACGATCACCGTCAGGACGCCCGTCCCCGGGAGCGCCTCGGCGCCGCCCCGGCGGACCTCCTCGACCAGCGCGTGCGGGCCTTCGGAGAGGATGGCCAGGAGCCGCGGGAGGTGGCGCGAGACGAAGCGGACGGCGGCGAAGATCTCCTGCGTCAGCGCGCCGCGGCCTTCCGGGACGAAGAGGCGCGCCCACAGGTCGACCCCCTCCAGCCGGTCGAGGCCGACGACGCCCGCGATCCGCTTCGCCGCGGGGGAGTAGCGGCTGGCGCCGATGGCGTACGCCCGGAGCGCTTCGAGGACGGCCAGCGTGGTGGGGTCGGCGCCGGGCTCGCGGCTCTGCGCGCGGAGCATGGCCGCCAGCGCCTCGCGCAGGCCGCACTCGCGGAGGTTCTCCAGCACCTCCTCCACCGCGCTCTGGAGCTGGGCACGTCGCATCGTCGGGGGGTCTGCGTGCGCAATCGGGATCGGCTGGACGGGTGAAGCATACCGAGGCGCGTGGGCCCGGGCAACGGATGCGGCGTCCGGCTTCGCTGGAACGGCGAACGACGGCTTTGGGCATGTCCCTCCGCTACGCTCCGGGCCGGGCTGCGGGCGCCGTAGCAAACGATACTACCGTTTGCTACGGCGC
>DATACF010000666.1:0-8229 GCA_036259235.1 Longimicrobium sp.
GGCGGCGCTCCCATGCGCCGCCGGCCGTTCTCGTGATCCCATCGAAGGTCAGCGCTTCGCCTTCATCCCCGCCTTCCCGCCGGTGTCCGCCCAGAGCGCGCGCTCGACCATCGTCGCCGTCCACCCGTCCCCCAGCTTCGCGGCGCGCTCGCGGAGCGCCTCGGCGTAGCGGGCGTACTCGCGGGGGGTGAAGGTGACCTTCCCCATCCCCGGGATCCGCGCCGCCACCAGCTCGTCGAAGAAGGGGTAGACCTCCGGCGCCGCCGCGGACGCCACCGCCGACGCCGTCGCGGGGCCCACGCCCGCGAGCTTGGCCAGCATCGCGATCGGCTCGCTGGGGTGCGGGACCTTCGCCAGCGCCGCCGCGCTCGTCTTCTCCACCAGCGCCGGGTCGTTCCCCCGCACCAGCGCCAGGTTCCGCGCCCGCCAGACGCCGCGCGCCATCTTCCACTCGGTCAGCCGCACCAGCTCCCCGTGCGTCACGTGCGGGGGCCGCCGCGCTGCGACCAGCCCCGGGAGCTCGTCGCGGAACCAGCGGTCGAGCTCCGGGAGCGGCTTCACCCCCTGCGCCTCGACCACCGCCCCGTACCGCTCCAGCGCCGCCGCCCACGCCTCCGGATCGTCCGACGTCCACAGGTTCGTCATACGCCCCCACCTCCCTGAAATCTCTCACAGAGGACACAGGGGGCACAGAGGAAACCCGAAGGCGCGGCCGAGCCCCCTGTGTCCCCTGTGCCCCCTGTGAGAGACATCCAACCCAGGCCAGTCCTACGTCACGGCCCCAGCAGGATCGCGTTGACGTACATCGGCTGCGTCGAGCGCCAGAAGGAGCGGAAGAGCGGGTCGTCGGCGAAGAGGACGACGCTCCCCTGCCCCATCCGCTTCGTCACCAGCCACGCCCCCTGCCCCAGGTGCCGGAGGTTCTCGGGCGAGATCACCCCCGAGATCCGGCGCGGGTTCTCGGGGAAGTACGCCACCGTCTCGACCCCCTCCGCCGGCTCGAAGACCGTCATCCCCTGGTGGAGCGCGAACGCCTCGTCCGGGCGCCCGTCGAGCCCCGCCCCGAAGGCCAGCGGGTGCGCCGGGTCCAGCCGGAGGGGGAGGATCGTCCCCGGGACCTCGGCGCGCCAGTCGCGCCGCTCGCGCTCCTCGCGGCCGGCCAGCCACCGCGCCCGCGCGTTCCCCGTGTCGCCCGCCGCCTCGCGCGTTTTGATCTCGGCCAGCCCGGCCGCCACCGTGGCGCCGCCCGCCACCGCGACGAGACGGCCCCCGCGGTTGATCCACGTCTTCACCGCCTCCTCCGCCCCCCGCAGCGCGCGCGGCGAGGCGTCGGGGAGGACGATCACGTCGTACTCCGAGAGGTCCATCGCCCCCAGGTCGGAGGCCTGCACCACGTCGAGCGGCATCCCCGCCTCGCGCTCGAGGTAGAACCACTGCGACCCGAACGACGTCGGCGAGACCCCCTCGCCGGCCACCAGCGCCACCCGCGGCATCTTCACCACCGCCACGTTGTCGCTCCCCAGGTCGATCCCGTCCTCGCTCATCCCCGTCGACACCGACGCCGCGAACGCGCCCAGCCCGACGCGCGTGGCGCGGACCTGGAGCGAGTCGTTCCCGCGGTTGGGGATGAACCACGTCCCCGCCGGCCACCGCCGCCCGCCGAAGGTCGAGGCCTTCGCCAGCACCCGCGCCCGGCCGCCGGCCTCCATGAAGCGCATCACCGCCGCCGAGGCCCCCTCGCCGGGGGCCACCAGGTAGCCGTACGCCGGCGCGGGCGCCGGGGTCGACGCGTCGCGCCCCGCCGGCTCGGCCACCGGCGTCCACCCCGCGCCCGCGCCGGGAGAGACGCGGTACGCCGCCACCGCGTAGGCGTACGGGAGGCTCCAGGCGCTCACGTCGTAGCTGTACTCGGCCTTGAGCGGCGTCTCCTGCTGGAGGAGCGTGATCGCCAGCCGCCCCAGCGGCTGCCGGGCGCGGACGCGGTACGTCCCCGCCGGGAACTGGCTCCGCGGCTCGAAGCCGGTGTACGCCGACGCCCGCGCCGAGAAGCCGGAGCCGGCGCGCTCCACCTCGATCCCCTGGCGGCGGAGGTGGCGGACCAGCGCCTCGATCCGCGCCGGGTCGCTCCCCGGCACCAGGAGGAAGTCGTTCTCCCCCTGCCCCGCGGTGCGCGCGGCGGCCGCGTAGTCCTCCAGGAGGCGCGCCTTCTCGGCCGCCGCGGCGCGGAGCGTCGCGTTCCCGCTGGTGCGGTGGTGGGTGGCGCGCTGGGCCAGCGTCAGCGTGTCGCCGCTCTCCTGCTCGATGGCCTGCCCCGCCGCGCCGTGCCCCGCCTGCTCGTACGTCATCCCCACCGCGCCGGTGAGGCTCGGCCACGAGTCGCCGTAGCCGGGGTAGAAGAGGTCGAAGGCCTCGCCGGTGTAGTAGGCCCACCCCTGGGCGTCGAAGGCGCACGCGTTGGCCGCGCCGAAGCGCTTCCCCCACTCCAGGATGTGGGCGGGGTAGATCGGGTTGATCGGCGCCGCGGCGGGGAAGAAGAAGTACGACGAGTTGTACCCCATCTCGTGGAAGTCCACGTGCACCTGCGGGTTCCACCGCCACCAGGTGGCCAGCCGCGCCTGCGTCTCGACCTGCGTGGCCCAGCTCCAGTCGCGGTTGAGGTCGAAGAGGTAGTGGTTGAAGCGCCCCCCCGGCCACGGCTCGCGGTGCTCGCGCGCGCCGGGGCTGGGGTTCGGCTCCACCCCGCGGACCGAGCGGTACCACTGGACGTAGCGGTCGCGCCCGTCGGGGTTGGTGACGGGGTCGATGACGACGACGACGGTCTCCAGCACCCCGCGCACCTCCGGGGCCTCGCGGGCCAGGTCCCACGCCGTCCACATCGCCGCCTCGCTGGACGAGCTCTCGTTCCCGTGGACGCCGTAGCTGAAGTAGACCACCGCCGGGTTCGTCGCCGCGATCTCCCGCGCGCGCTCAGGCGCCGCCCCGCGCGCCAGCTCGGCGTTGGCGGCCAGGACGGCGTCGAGGCGGCGGAGGTTCTCGGGAGAGGCGATCACCAGCTGGAAGAGCTCGCGCCCCTCGTTGGTCTGGCCGTACGGGCGGTAGTCGACGCGGTCCGACGCCTCGGCGAGGGCGCGGGCGTACTGCTGCACCCCCGCGTACGGGGTGAAGCGCTCGCCGAGGGCGTAGCCCAGCACCTGCTGGGGCGAGGGCGGCGCCGTCTGCGCCGCCGCGGGGGCGGCCACGAGGAGCGCCAGCAGCGCGGGGCCGCGGAAGGAGCGGAGTGCCATTCCGGTTTCGCTCTTGGGAAATTGGATTTCGGACGTCACGGGGCCTGGACGGCGTAGGATACCGCCGGGGCGGCGGCGGGCGCAACGCGGGAGGGACGCGCGCCTTGACACGCCGCGCCGCTGTCGCGTAGCCTCACGCCTCCGGCGCCGCCGCCCGGGCCCCGGTTGGAACGCGGCGGGGTACTACACGGCCGGCGCGATTTTGTTGACCCGGGAAGGAGCGGAAGTGAAACGACTTGGGCTTCTCGCCGCGGCGGCATGCCTCCTGGCCGCGTGCGGCGGCGGGGAGGAGGAGGGCGGGATCTCGCGGCGGAAGTTCCTCGCCGCCAACGTGGCGTTCCGCTCCGTCCCCGACACCGTGGCCGGCGCCGAGAGGTTCCGCGCCGACTCGCTGAAGCGCCACCGGGTCACCGAGAAGGAGCTGCGGACCTTCGTCTCCGCGCACCTCGACGACCCCGAGTACATGGCGCTCCTCTGGAAGGAGATCGCCGACTCCCTCGACCGCCGCTGGGACGCCGAGATGGCCCGCAACCCGCCCCCGCCGCCGCCGAACCGGCCCGAAGAGCCGCCGCTCGCCCCCGGCCAGGAGCTCACCCCCGTCCCCTCGCCGGGGCGCGTCCGCCCGGACACGGCCGGCTTCGTGCCGCCGCCGCGCCCCTCGGGCCGCGGCCGGGTGAAGCGCCTGAACGAGGCCGTGCGCCCCCGCGTCCGCCCCCCGGGCGAGCCCCCGGCCGACACCCGCCCCTGGGTCCCCGAGCGCCGCGACTCCTTCCGCATCGCGCCGCCGCCGCCGCCCGGGACGTAACCGGAAAAGAAAAAAAGCGGATCTCACGCAGAGAAGGAGAGTCAGCAGAGGGATTCCTCCGCCGGCTCTGCTCCTTTCGCGTGAGATGGAAAAGAACGGCAGTCTCTCACAGGGGACACGGAGGGCACGGAGAGAGCTCCCGCGTGTCCTCCGTGTCCCCCGTGAGAGACCAGGGCCGTAAAAGCCCGTGTCAACGCCAAGAGCAGAGTCGGCAGAGAACCTCCTCTGCTGACTCTGCTTCTCTGCGTGAGACCGCAGCTGCGGTTTCCGCTTACGCGCCGGGAGGCGACGGCTCGCTCCGCTCCTCGAGGTCGCCCCAGCGGAGCTTGCGGCGCAGCGTGGAGAAGAACGTCTGGCCGGGGAAGCGGACCAGCTTCACGGGGACGTCCGCGCGGCGGACCACCACGCGCGCGCCGGGGCGGAGGCGCTCGCTCTCCTGCCCGTCGATGGTGAGGACCAGCTCCTCCGAGGGGGAGAGGACCTCGATGGTCACCGTCTCGTCGGCGGGGAGGACGAGGGGGCGGATCCCCAGCGTGTGCGGGCAGATGGGGGTGGCGATGATGCAGTGCACCGTCGGCGAGACGATCGGCCCCCCCGCCGAGAGCGAGTACGCCGTGGAGCCAGTGGGGGTCGAGAGGATGATCCCGTCGGCGCTGTACGTCCCCACCTCGTCGCGCGAGGCGCGCACGGCCATCCGGATCACCCGCGCCGCGCCCCCCTTGTGGAGGACGGCGTCGTTGAGGGCCAGGTACGCCCCCCCGTCCTCCCCGTTGGCCCCCGTGGCGCGAATGGCGAGCGCCATCCGCTCGTCGAGCTCGCAGTCGCCCGCCAGCCACCGGCCGACGGCGGTCTCCATCTCGCTCGGCGCCGCCGAGGTGAGGAAGCCCAGGTGCCCCAGGTTGATCCCCAGCACCGGCACCCCCTCCAGCGCCACCAGCCGCGCCCCCCGCAGGAGCGTCCCGTCGCCCCCCAGCGTCAGCAGCAGGTCGAGCTCCGGGACCGCCGCCGGGGTGAGGAGCTCCGCGCCGGGGACGAGGCGCTGGAGGGGCTCCTCGAACAGCAGCGAGGCCCCCTCCCGCCCGGCGAGCTCCACCAGGCGGGCGAGGGCCGCTTCGAATTGCGCGTAGCGGGGGTGGCCGACGACGCCGATCCGGGCGCGGGGCTCGGCCACGGCGTCAGGCCGTCTCGGCCAGCGTCCGCAGCGGCCGCGCCAGGAGGGCCCGGGCCCGCGCCGCGATTCCCTCCGCCGTCAGCCCCAGCTCGGCCAACAGCTCGCCCCGCTCGCCGTGCTCCACGAAGGCGTCCGGGAGTCCCATCGACGCCCCCCGCACCCCCGGCCACCGCTCGGCCACCGCCGCGCGGACGTAACTCCCGAAGCCGTTGACCGCCGTCCCCTCCTCCACCGTCAGCAGGTGCGAGTGGTGGGGGAAGAGCCGCTCCAGCGTCCGCTCGTCGAGCGGCTTCACGAAGCGGGCGTTGACCACCGTGACCCCCACCCCCTCGCGCTGGAGCGCGTCGGCGGCGGCGAGCGCCGGGGCCACCATCGTCCCCACGGCCAGGATCGCCAGCTCCTTCCCCTGCCGGAGCGTCTCCCACGTCCCCACCTCCACCGGCGGCGTCTCGGCCACCGGCCGCGGGAGCGCGGGGACGGCGTCGCGGGGGATGCGGAGGCAGAAGGGGCCGCCCTCGTGAGCCAGCGCCGTCTTCAGGAGCCCCACCAGCTCGTCGGCGTCCCTCGGCGCCGCGATCGTCATGTGCGGCACCGCCAGCATGTAGGCGACGTCGAGCCCGCCGTGGTGCGTCTGCCCGTCGTCGCCCGCGATCCCGGCGCGGTCCATCACGAAGACCACCGGAAGCTCCTGGAGCGCCACGTCGTGGACGATGGAGTCGTAGGCGCGCTGGAGGAAGGTGGAGTAGATCGCCACCACCGGCCGCACCCCCTGCGTCGCCAGCCCCGCCGCGAAGGTCACCGCGTGCCCCTCGGCGATGCCGACGTCGAAGAAGCGCTCCGGGTGGGCCTTCTGGAAGATGTCGGTGCTCGTCCCGCCGGCCATGGCGGCGGTGATCGCCACCACCTCGGGGCGGTCGGCCGCCAGCTCGGCGAGCGCCTGGCCGAAGACGTTCTGCCACCGCGGGAGGCTCCCGGACGCCGCCGGCTTGAGCGGGGCGCCGGTCTCCTTGTCGAAGAGGGCGGCGGCGTGCCACTTCACCTGGTCGGCCTCGGCGGGGGCGAACCCCTTCCCCTTGGTGGTGACGACGTGGACCAGCCGCGGCCCCTTCATCTTCGCCACCTGCGCGAAGGTCTCGGTGAGCCGCGCCACGTCGTGCCCGTCGATGGGGCCCACGTAGCGGAAGCCCAGCTCCTCGAAGAGCATTCCGGGGACGAACATCCCCTTCACCGCGTCGTCCCACCGCACCGCGAAGTGCTCCACCATCTCGCCGATGGTGCCCAGCCTGGGGGCGGCGTGGATGACGCGTTTGATCTCGTCGCGGACCCGGTTGTAGAAGGGCGAGGTGCGGACCCCCGTGAGGTACTTGTGGAGGGCGCCCACGTTGGGCGAGATCGACATCTCGTTGTCGTTGAGGACGACGATGAGGTCGCGGTCGGTGTGGCCGGCGTTGTTGAGCGCCTCGTACGCCAGCCCGCACGTCATGGAGCCGTCGCCGATGACGGCGATGACCTCGAAGTCCTCGCCCTTGAGGTCGCGGGCGGCGGCGACGCCGCAGGCGGCCGAGATGGACGTGGCGGCGTGCCCGGCGCCGAAGACGTCGTACTCGCTCTCGTCGCGGCGGAGGAAGCCCGAGAGGCCGTGGCGGGTCCGGATGGTGTCCATCCGGTCGTTGCGCCCGGTGAGGATCTTGTGGGGGTAGGCCTGGTGCCCCACGTCCCAGATCAGCTGGTCGCGCGGGGTCTCGAAGACGCGGTGGAGGGCCACCGCCAGCTCCACGGTCCCCAGGTTGGAGCCGAAGTGGGCGCCCTTGTGCCGCGACACCACGTCGATGACGCGGTCGCGCACCTCGGTGCAGAGCCGCGGGAGGTCGCCCTCGGGGAGCGCCCGCACGTCCGCGGGAGACTGGATCTTCTCTAGAAGCGCCACTAGGTCCTCGCCTTGTTTCTTCAACGGTGCGGGCAACCCACTCGCCCATCGACCGGCCGGCGTGCGTATACCCCAAAGCTACCGCGTTTGTCCAACTTATGGCAAATCGCCCCTCCGCGACACAGCCGGCGTCCACCACGGAGATGCGAAGTACTTTACATCGCAAACCACATACGCGCAAGCGTGGCCGGCCCGCGGTCCGCTACGGGTGCAGGAGGAAGCCGAGAACGGCGCCGTAGAGGGCGCCGACGAGGACCTCCAGCGGGGTGTGGCCGAGGAGCTCGTGGAGGCGGTGGGGGTCGAGCTTGTGGTACTCCTGGAGCTCGTCGAACATCTTGTTGAGGATCACCGCCTGGCGGCCGGCGGCGCGGCGGATCCCGGCGGCGTCGTACATCGTCACCAGCGAGAAGAAGGCGGCGACGCCGAAGAGGGGCGAGCTCCACCCCTGGGTCAGCCCCACCCCCACGCTCAGCGCCGTCACCGACGCCGAGTGCGCCGACGGCATCCCCCCCGTCCCCACCAGCCGGGTGAAGTCGGGGTGGCGGCGGAAGACCACGGCGCGGAGGAACTTGAAGGTCTGGGCCGAGAGCATGGCGATGAGCGCCAGCGCCAGCGGCGGGTTCCAGGCCACCAGGTTCTGCCGGATCCACTCGAGGACGGTCATCCCCGCCTCTCCAGCACGTATCTCGCCAGCGCCTCCAGCTCGGGCGACGCCACCGCCCCCCCCTTGAGCGCCGCCACCGCCCGCTCCACCCGCGCCGCCGCCAGCGCCCGGGCGCCGTCCACCCCGTAGAGCGAGGGGTACGTCGCCTTCCCCGACTCCACGTCCTTCCCCGCCGTCTTCCCCAGCGTGTCCGCGTCGGCGGTGACGTCCAGCACGTCGTCGACGATCTGGAAGGCGAGCCCCACCTCCTCGCCGTAGACGGTGAGCGCGGCGAGCGCCGCCTCCCCCGCCCCGGCGGCCAGCGCGCCCACCCGGAGCGAGGCCGCCAGGAGCGCCCCCGTCTTCCGCCGGTGGATGGCCTCCAGCCCCGCCGCGTCC
>DATACF010000667.1:0-6983 GCA_036259235.1 Longimicrobium sp.
GGTGGCCTCGGTGCACGAGCTCCCCGTGGTGCGCTGGGCGGCCGGCGAGCGCTTCCTGGCGCTCACCCCCGGGATCCGCCTGGCCGGCGACGCCGCGGGCGACCAGGCGCGCGTCGCCACCCCGGCCGAGGCCGCGCGGCTGGGGGCCGACTACGTGGTGATCGGCCGCGCGGTGACCGCCGCCCCCGACCCGGCGGCGGCGCTCCGGCGCGTGGTCGCCGAGCTGGCGTCCGCCGAGGAGGTGCCCGCATGACGACGTCCCGCATCCGCGCGATCCTTCTCGCGCTCCTCGTCCTCGCCGCCGCGCCGCGCTCGCTCGCCGCGCAGGCGCCGCTGGAGGGGTTCATCGGCTCCGTGGCGCGGCTGTGGGCCGCGGGCGACGCGGGCGAGCTGGCCGGCCTGGCCCCGGCGGACGGCCGCATTCTCCTGGACCTGGGCGACGGGAACGCGGGGGCGGTGGAGAAGCGCCACGTGGCCGCCGCCCTCCGCGAGCTCTTCTCGGGGCGCGAGAACGTCGGCGTCCGCCCGGCGCAGGTCACGATCTCGGGCGGCGAGCCCCTCCGCGGCTTCGGCGAGCTCACCTGGACGTCGCGCGTCAAGGGCGTGAGCGACGCGCAGACCTCGACAGTGTACGTGGGCGCCGTGCGCGAGGGGAGCGCGTGGAAGATCCGCGAGCTGCGGGTGCTGAGGTAAAGAAAAGAAAGTCCCAAGTCCTGAGTCCTGAGTCCTAAGTGTTGAGAACCCATCACTTAGGACTCAGGGCTCAGGACTTGGGACTCTTCCCGTGCCTTGACAGCCCCGGCGCGGACTCCCTACGATTGCCCGCTCCGGGGCCGCCGCGCGGGCGGCCCCGACGCGCCCCGGCCCCGTCCCGATGCTCCAGGTCAAAGACTCCGTCATCGCGCTGATCCCCCGGGGGGTGCCGGCCGAGTGGTCGGACCTCTTCAACGGGCCCCGGCTGGCGGCGGTGGGGCTGCGGATGCTGGCCGCGGCCGTCGTCTGCCTCGTGGCGTACTGGATGCTCAAGGGCGTCCTCCGCCGGCTGGAGCGCTCCATCGGCGAGCCGACCCCGGGCGGGGCGCTGACCCTCCAGGAGCAGCGCGCCCGCACGCTGGTGGGGCTCCTGCGGAGCATCGGGCGCGTCATCATCGGCGTCATCTTCATCTTCATGGCCCTCGGCGCCCTGGGGGTGGAGCTGGGGCCGCTCCTGGCGGGCGCCGGGGTGGTGGGCCTCGCCATCTCGTTCGGGGCGCAGTCGCTGGTGAAGGACGTCATCAGCGGGCTCTTCATCCTGATCGAGAACCAGTTCGGCGTGGGCGACGTGGTCCGCATCGAGGGGGTCTCGGGGGCGGTGGAGCGGATGACGCTCCGGGTGGTGGTGCTCCGCGACGTGCACGGGGTGGTGCACATCGTCCCCAACGGCGAGATCAAGAAGGTCAGCAACCTCACCCGCACCTGGTCGCGGGTGGTCCTCGACGTGGGCGTGGCCTACAAGGAGGACCCCGACCGGGTGATGCGGGTCCTCCGCGAGGTGGGGGGGGAGCTCTGGGACGACCCCGAGTGGCGCCCCCTCCTGGTGGACCCCGTGGAGGTGCCGGGGATCGAGGCGTTCGGCGACTCGGCGGTCAACGTCCGGGTGATGGCCAAGACGCTCCCCCTCAAGCAGTGGGACGTGGCCCGCGAGCTCCGGCGCCGGATCAAGCACCGCTTCGACCGCGAGGGGATCGAGATCCCCTACCCGCACCAGACGGTGTACTGGGGGGAGGGGCAGGCGCCCCCCATGATGGCGGCGGCCCCCCGGGGCGGCCTGGGCGACACCGACGACGACGCACCTCCTCCTCCCAGCGGCGACGATGGCGACGACGCGTAGGCGATGTAGGGCGGCCGGACGCTGAACCGGCTCTTTCCCGCGCGGGGTGTTCCCGCGCGGTCTTTCGCCTGCTCTTCCATCGACTTCCAGGGACCCACGATGCCGCTCCGCTTCTACAACACCCTCACGCGCCGCGAAGAAGAGTTCATCCCCCTCGTCGAAGGGAAGGCGGGGGTGTACATCTGCGGCCCGACGGTCTACGCGCCGCCGCACATCGGCAACCTGCGCACCTTCTTCTTCGGCGACGTCCTCCACCGCTACCTCGAGTACCGGGGCTTCGAGGTGCGCTACGTGATGAACCTCACCGACGTCGACGACAAGACGATCCGGGGCGCCCTCCGCGACGGCGTCTCGCTGGCCGACTACACGGCGCCGTTCATCGACCGGCTCTTCGACGACTTCGAGAACCTGGGGATCCAGCGCGCCGACGTGCACCCGCGCGCCACCGACTACGTCCCGCAGATGATCGACATCATCCGGCGGCTGGAGGAGCGGGGGATCGCCTACGAGGCGGAGGGGTCGGTCTACTACTCGATCGGCAAGTTCCCGGAGTACGGGAAGCTCTCGAAGGTCGACCTCTCGGCGGCGCGGCGGGGCGAGCGGGTGGCGGCCGACGAGTACGACAAGGACGACGTCCGCGACTTCGTCCTCTGGAAGGCGGCCAGGCCCGAGGACGAGACGGTGGGCGCGGTGTGGGAGACGCCGTGGGGGCCGGGGCGCCCGGGGTGGCACATCGAGTGCTCGGCGATGAGCATGCACGAGCTGGGGGAGACCTTCGACATCCACGCCGGCGGGGTCGACCTCGCCTTCCCCCACCACGAGGACGAGATCGCCCAGAGCGAGGGGGCCACGGGGAAGGACTTCGTGCGCTACTGGCTGCACGGCGAGTTCCTCCTCCTGGAGGGCGACAAGATGGCCAAGAGCACCGGCAACATCTTCAACCTCCAGGACCTGGTGGAGCGGGGGGTGAAGCCGAGCTCGGTGCGCTACCTCTTCCTGACGGCCCACTACCGGAGCAAGCTCAACTTCACCTTCGCGGGGCTGGAGTCCTCCGCCGAGGCGGTGCGCCGCATCCGCGGGACGCGGAACCGCCTCCGCGAGCACCCGGCGGTGCGCGACCCCGACCCGGCGGACGAGCCGGTGCTCCACGAGCTGGTCGACGAGGTGCTGACGGGCTTCACCGAGGCGATGGACGCGGATCTCAACACCAGCGTGGCGCTGGCCGAGCTGCACAAGCTGGTGAACGGGGTCAACCAGCGGCTGGAGGGGCTGGGGTCGCGGCCGGTCAGCGAGGCGGAGCGGCACGCGGCGCTCTCGGCCTTCGACCGGCTCGACGCGGTCTTCGGCTTCATCGCGCTGGCCGACCGCGAGAGCGAGGTGGGGGCGGACCTGTCGGCGTGGGTGGAGGAGCGGCTGGCCGCCCGCCAGGCGGCGCGGAAGAACCGCGACTTCGCCGCCGCCGACGCCATCCGCGCGGAGCTCACCGAGCGGGGCGTGGTGATCGAGGACACGCCGCAGGGGCCGCGCTGGGCGCTGGCGGGGTGAGGCGTTCCGGGCGTTCTGGAAATCGGGGGTCGAAGGCGTTATCTTCAACCCCTTCGCCACCTTAGCTCAGATGGTAGAGCACCCGACTTGTAATCGGAAGGTCGTCGGTTCGATTCCGACAGGTGGCTCTCGCGGGCGCCGCGGCACGTTGCGCGCCCTCCGCGAAAACGCTAGATTTCAGGCGTGTTTGCGGTTTCGGACCGTCCTGGCGGACGGTCTCCTTGAGCGGGAGTAGCTCAGTTGGTAGAGCATTAGCCTTCCAAGCTAAGGGTCGCGGGTTCGAGCCCCGTCTCCCGCTCCTCGGATGAAGCCGAAGCCCCGTCGCGATCTCGTCGCGGCGGGGCTTCGTGCCGGGGAGGCGTGGGCGGGACGCCCCTAGAAGAGGACAATCTCCAGGATCTTCTCCAGGGTCACCGCCGCGAGGAGGGTGAGCATCGAGGCGACCAGGGGCGCCCACCAGCCGGCGAACCCGTAAACGCAAACGAAATACAGGGCGGGGCTGGGGTCCCGTTCTCCGACGTGGAAGCCGTCGACCTGGCAGGTCGTCGCATCCGCCTCCTGGACGACACGGGAGATCAGCTTGCGGTCGTCCCGCAGAAGGGGTTTGTAGACCTTCAGCCGCCGCCAGCGGTCGTCGCGAGGCTTCACGAAGCGGAACGTGCAGTCGAAGCAGTGCGAATGCACCCGCCGCCCCTGGAAGTCGTTCTGGGCTTTCAGGAGGTAGCGGAAGAGGAGCATGTTGCCGCGGATGTGCTCGGAAACCCGGCGCTTGAACGAAACGTCCCACGCATACTCCCCGTGCGGAGCGATGGGCGGCCGGTCCGGGAAGCGGATCGCCGGCTTGTCATCGACCATCGTGGTGCGGAGGTGTCCGGCCGCGTCGCGAGCGGCGACGTCCTGGGCGAAGGGAACGGGGAGAACGTACGGCCGCGTCAGCGGGATCTCGGCGTCCGTGCCGTTCTTGGCCACGATCCGCAGCGACACCGTCAGCGTCGAGCCTTCGGCGTCGGGCTCGATGTCCACACGCATCTGTACATCCGCTTCGAGGGCAGCGTCCGTCGGAGATGAAGGCAGGGATTTACGGGTCGGCATTGTAGCCCTCCATGCTACCGTCGAGGCGCGAGTCGCGGACCCACGGCGGCGAGATTTCCCTTGGACCGGAGCGCGTCCGTGGGTCCCCGCGATGACGCGGCCGCAGATTATGTAGTCTCGGAAAGAGCGCGTGCGCAATAGTGTCCACGGTGGCTCCCGCCGTCTCCGCTCCACTGACGGCCGAAGCCCCGCCGCGATCCAGCGGCGGGGCTTGGCGCGTTAGCGTCTGTGCCGGTCAGGGATTGACGCGGTAGTAAGGGATGACGAGCGGCGGGTTGGCGGCGGTCAGCAGGGCGATGGCGCGCTTCCAGCCGCCGGAGACCCACTCGTCGTAGACCCGCACGCGGTAGCGGTCCGGGTCCTGGGGGCGGTGGTCGGGGGTGAGCACGAGCTCGCCGTCGCGCAGGGTGAACCGGCCGCCGCTCGCCGTGGCGGAGGTGCGCTCCGTGACACCGACGGTGGCGCGGGTGCCGAGGTCGCGGTCGAAGCGCCCGTCGGGCCCGAAGGTGAGCTGCTGGAGGCCGGCGCTCGCGGTGTGACGCCAGGTGCCGGTGAGGGCGCGCGAGAGCGCCCGGCCGCCGTCGGAGGGCCAGCCGGACGGGCGGAGGGAGTGGAAGAGCTGCTCGAACGTTGCGTCGTCCAGGAGGCAGCGGGCGATGCTCCCCATCCCCCACACCACGTGCACGCGACCCGGTCCGGCGGGGAGGACGAGGGCCATGGCGTTGACCGCCTGGCGCTGACCGCCGAGCTCGCCCTCGAAGGCGGCCCGGTACCAGGCGTACTCCCACCCCGACGCGGAGACGCCGCGCATGGCGTAGCGGACGCCGTCGAGCCGGCGCCACCCGGGAACCACCACCTGGACGAGCGCCGCCTCGGCGTCGGCCTCGAGGTTTCCCGACGAGGCGACCGGCGGGGCCACGCCGTAGATGCACGGCGTCCGCTCGGTCGCGGCGGCGGGGGCCAGGACAACCACGCCGCCGTTCTCCTGCCGGACGTAGCTGGGCGGGACGTCGAAGCCGAGCGTGGGGGCGCCCGCGCCGGGATTCGGAATCGCTCGCGACGGAGGGGGCGCGGGGGCGGAGGGCGCCGGAACGGCCGCCTCCGGCTCGGCGCGGAGGGTGGTGAAGAAGGCCTGGAGCTCGGCCTGCCGCACCGGCCCGGTCGCCAGTCCCACGACGCCGAGCGCGCGGCCGCGCCAGAGGAACGCCGCGACCACCACGCGCACCGTCGTCCCCTGCGAACCGACTTCGCGGAGGCCGATGGCCACGGTGACCTCGCCTTCGCCGCCGACGGCGGGCGGGGGAGGGGGGCCGGCGATGATCTGCGCCGCGTGCTCGCTCCACATCGCGGCGAAGACCTGTGCGGCGTCGCCCGTGGCCGGCCGGCTGGGGAGGAAGCGGATGAGACCGGTGCCGTCCGGCTCGCTCCGGATGTACTGCCGCCCCCCTTCGGCGTGGCCCACCCGCCAGTCCGGGGGCGGGTCGAAGGTGACGAGCTCGAACCGTTCGCGGGCGCCGGACTGTCCGAGCGCGAGCGCACCCGCCATGAGTAGGCCCAGGGACCACATCGGCGCCTCCCGGTTCACAGGGTTGCTCCAGCGGCGATCTCCATGAATGCGTCGGGCGAGGCTTCGACGCCATGATCGTGAATCGGGGTCCGTCGGCGGAGGCCGGGACAGGGCGAAGATCCTTGCCCTCGCCTCGCGCGGGCGGCAGCTTGGTCCGGTCCTTTCGGTTCCTTCGGCGACTCGTTCCGTACGGGGAATGACGACCATCACGAGCCGCGCCTCGCGGACCATCCGGGCCCGCCCCGAGGCGCTCTACGCGGCCTTCACCGACCCGGACGTCCTCGTCGAGTGGCTCCCCCCGGCGGAGATGACGGGCGCGATCCACGCCTTCGACGCGCGGGTGGGGGGCGGCTACAGGATGTCGCTCTTCTACCCGCCCACCGAGCCCGTCCACCGCGGCAAGTCGGCCGAGCGCGAGGACCGGGTCGACGTGCGCTTCGTGGAGCTCGACCCCCCGCGGCGGATCGTGGAGGCCGTCCGCTTCGAGAGCGACGACGCGGCGTTCGGCGGCGAGATGACGATGACCATCACCTTCGACGAGGTCCCCGGCGGGACGGAGGTCACGCTGGCGTTCGCGAACCTCCCGCCGGGGCTGCGGCCGGAGGACAACGACATCGGCGCGCGGATGAGCCTGGAGCAGCTGGCCCGCCGCTTCGAGGGATGATCGTCCGCTCTGGATTCGACTCGGTCCGTAGCCTCCAGCTTGGAAGGCTGAGGGTCACGGGTTCGAGCTTATGATGGATCGGATGATCAGACGGTGCTTCGGAGAGATCCGTGGCCCGGAGCTCAGCCACCTGGCGAGGCGAGTAGATTCCTCACTCGTTCCTCGTTCGGAATGACAGGCCGGGGTTTCTCTCGATCGACCACTCGTCAGACGAACCTGTCACGAGCATGAGAAGCCGAAGCCCC
>DATACF010000668.1:0-2437 GCA_036259235.1 Longimicrobium sp.
GGCGTTGATGCTGACGCTCCAGGAGACCTGCGGGCGGCAGGGGCGCTCGGCCGCGCGGGCGAGCGCCGCCTCCTCGCTGGGGGTGGGCGCGGCGGCGAGGGTGTCGCCCTCCACGCGGTACCCCTCGTAGCTCCGCTCGTACGCCAGCGGGAGGCGCACCCCCGCCGCGCGGACCACCCCGCGCGCCACCACCGCGCGGGGGAGCCACCACCGCAGCCCCCACAGCCCGTAGTCGATGGCCACGTGGTCCAGCTCGCCCGTGATCTCCGGCGCGATCATCGACACGCCCGAGCCGGAGCTGGAGAAGGGGCGGCTCAGGCGGAACCCCGCGCGCACCACCGCGTGCGTCCGGGCGTCGATCCAGAACGAGCCGTTGATCAGCCGCGGGTCGGCGCGCCGGGCGGCGATCCGCAGCTCCAGGAGGCGCACGCCGCGCCCGTCGGGGAGGCGGATTGAGGCGCTGTCGCCGCTGGAGAAGCGGTAATAGGCCTCGCTCCCCGGCGCCAGCGGGTGGCGGATCACCGTCGAGTCGAAGCGGAGGAGCATCTCCGAGTCGACGGGGTCGAAGGCGAGCGACGGCACCGAGGCCGCCACCCCCGGCGCCGCCCGCTGCGCCTCGGCGCTCACCAGCGGCTGCGCCTCGCGCGCGCCGATCACCTCGATCCGCACCGTGTCGCGCGTCCACTGGATGCGCGCCGCCGTCTCGCGGCGGAAGAGGAGGCGCTCGGCCCCCGCCACGGCCATCCGCGCCGAGACGCGCTCGCGCGCCGTCACCTCGTAGGCGGTGATGCGGGTGTCGACCACCGCGCGGCGGGCGCGCCCCAGCCGCACCAGCTCGCGCGCGCGCTCGTCGCGGTAGGCGTCGTCGCCGGCGTTCTGCGCGACGATGGGCACTGCGGGAACGGCGCAGAGCGCGAGGAGGGCGAAGAGGATCGGGATGCGCACGGGCGGGGGAGGCGGAAGGGGGGCGGGTGACCTGCCTGGCCCGTGTACCGTGCGGGCGCGGCGGAGTTCCGGCGCACGCGGACGGTCTTCGAGCGTCGTCGATCGAGACGCGGACGGGCCCGGGCGGAACGCGCCGGGCCCGTCATCCACCAATCCGGATGGTCAGAAGGTGCTTCGGAGAGATCCGGGCCCGGAAGCCAGCCACCCGACGAGGCGAGTCGGTTCCTCACTCGTTCCTCGTTCGGAATGACAGCTGGGGCTTCTCTCGATCACCACTCTTCAGACGGACTTCATAGCCGTCACCGGAACGAGCCGCCCGGAAGATCAGCAGCCGTAGCCCGGGCGGCAGAGCCCGGTGAGCGCCCCCAGGTCGGCCTCGATCCCGGAAAGGCGGCTGGAGTAGCTGGTGGTGGGGTCGCCCGAGGGGCCGCCCCAGAGGATCCCCTGCAGTTGCACGTCGTTCTCCGCCGCGCCGCTCCCGCCGAGGTAGACGTAGACGGGCGCGCCGCTGTCGCCGCCCTGCGAATAGACCTTCGAGACGTCCTGGCAGACCAGGGTGCCGAAGCTGACGCACGAGTTGGTGACCTGGCCGTACGTCGACCCGGTCGTCCGCCCCGTCTTGTCGAGCCAGCTCCCCACCGGGGTGAAGCCGGTGTAGCGCGCCACGATGTCGAACGCGCCGATCGCCGTCGTCCCTCCCGGCCCCCCGGAGGCCCACGCGGTCCGCACGATGGCGCCCTGCGCGACCGGGTGGCTCGCGTTCGGGAGGTGGCCGACGTAGGCGGCGTCGGACTTCCGGCACAGCGACCCCGGCCCGTTGCAGGGATAGAGGCCGCGGTCGGCGATCTCGCGCCCGATCACGTTCGCGGCCCCGACGACCGGGTGGTAGAACGTCCCCCCGTCGAAGCCGAAGTTCGTGAGCGTGCAGTGCGAGTTCGTGACGAAGAGCGACTGGCCGCTGGCGACGGAGGTGGCGTTGAAGCCGAGGGTGCAGAGCGAGGTGCCGAACGCGATCTGGACCCCTCCCCGCAGCGAGTCGCGCACCTCGGGGCGGGGCTGCGTCCGCACCTCGAGCGCCGCCGCCGGAACCCCGAGCCGCGCCGCCTCCGCCCGCACCGCCGCCACCGCCGCGCCGTCCGCCGCGCCCACCAGGACGCGGTTCTCCACCTCGTCCACGTCGATCATGAAGACGTCGCTCCGCGCCAGCAGCGGGTGGAGCGCGTCGGCCCACCCCTTCAGCCGGGCGAAGTCGTACGCGGCGCCCAGGAAGACCGGCGTCCGCGCCGCGCCCGCGTGGCGCCCCCGGCGGGCGGCGGCGAGGTGCGGCGCCAGGTACCGCTCCGCCGCGGCGCGGCGAGACGGATCGACCAGCCGCACCACCGGGGTGCCGTCGTCGCGGAGCCAGTACCCCGCGAACCCCGGCACCTCCGCCCGCGCCACCCGGGCGAGCTCGTCGTCCGGCGTCCACGGCGCCCGCGGCGCGGCCCGGCTC
>DATACF010000669.1:0-25550 GCA_036259235.1 Longimicrobium sp.
CCGCTGGCGCGCCGCGTGGTGGCCGCGCGCGAGGGCGGCGCCCACGAGCCGCGCTGGGGCGACGCCGACCGCGTCCACTGGTACGCGCTCGTCCTCCTCCCCCCGGCGCTGGCGCTGTTGGTGACGGCCATCGTCTGGCACCCGGAGCCGGAGCCGTGGGGGGCGCTCGTCCTCGCCTCGGCGCTCGCCTACGGGGGCGCCGCGTGGGCGCTGTACCGGGTGGACGGGCGGGTCGCGCGCGCGGGGCTCTTCGCGGCCTCCGTCCTCCTCTCGATGGGGAGCGTGGCGGCGTTCGGGGGCGACACGCTCCTCCTGGCGCTGGCGGGGCAGGCGCTGGCGCTCCACTGGGTGGCGGGGCGGGGGGGCGGGCCGGCGGTGCGGTGGATGGCGCACAAGGTCTTCATCGCCGCGGGGGCGTGGCTCCTCTACCGGCTGGTGTCGATCCCGGACAGCACGGCGTCGCAGCTGGCGGCCGACCTCGGGGTCCTCGCCTGCGGCTTCCTGGCCTCGTACCTCGTCCGCTCGCGGCACGAGATGCAGGCGTACCGCTACTTCGCGCACGTCGGCGTGATGGGGTGGCTCTGGCGCGAGCTGGCGCCGCTGGAGGGAGGGCAGGGGGTGGCGACCATCGCCTGGGGCGCCTACGCGCTGACGCTCCTCGTCGTGGGGATGCGGGGCGGGCGGCCGCTGGTCGAAAAGACGGCCATCGCCACCCTCCTGGTGGTCGTCGCCAAGCTCTTCCTGGTCGACCTGGCGGCGCTGGAGGCGCTCTTCCGCGTCCTCCTCTTCCTGGGGCTGGGCTCCGTCTTTCTCCTCCTCAGCTACGTCCTCCAGGACTGGTGGCGCGGCGCCGCCGAAAAGCGCGACCGCCTGGGCTCCGCGGGCGAGGGCCGCTGACCGATGCAGCACGACCCGCGTCTCTACGCCCCCCCGCCGGGGCTCTGCGAATCCTGCGCGAACGTGAAGATCGTGGAGACCCGCAAGGGCTCGCGCTTCTTCCTCTGCCAGCTCTCCGAGGTGGACCCGCGCTTCCCGAAGTACCCGCGCCTCCCCGTCGTCGCCTGCCCGGGGTACCGCCCCGCCGCGCGCGACGAGGTCCTGGAGGACGCTGCCGAAGTCCTTTCCGAAGACTGACCCGAGCCCATGAGCACGCCCCGCATCCTCTCCATCCAGGTCGGCCAGCCGCGCACCTACGGCGTCGAGGGCGCGGCGAGCCCGATGGACCGCCCGTGGACGACGTCGTTCTTCAAGGAGCCCGTGGCCGGCCCCGTCCGCCTGGGCCGCACCAACCTGGAGGGCGACGCCCAGGCCGACCCGCGCTACCACGGCGGCCCCGACAAGGCCGTGATGGCGTACGCGGCCGCGCACTACCCCGCCTGGCGGGCCGAGCTGGGGCTGGAGGAGATGGGGTTCGGCGGCTTCGGCGAGAACTTCACCGTCGAGGGGCAGGACGAGTCGGCCGTCTGCGTGGGCGACGTCTACGCGGTGGGGACGGCGCGCGTGCAGGTGTCGCAGCCCCGCGCGCCGTGCTGGAAGATCGCCCGGCGCTGGCGCGTCCGCGACCTCTCGGCGCGCGTCCAGCGCACCGGCCGCACCGGGTGGTACCTGCGCGTGCTGGAGGAAGGCGTCGTGGAGCCCGGCGTCCCCCTGGAGCTCCTGGAGCGCCCCAACGCCGAGTGGAGCGTGGCGCGCATCAACCAGGTCCTCCACGGCCACGTCCGCGACCCCGAGACGCTGCGGCGGATGGCCGCCTACCCCCTCCTCTCCGACAGCACCCGCGAATGGCTCCTCTACCGCATCGACGCGATGGAGGACGAGTCGCTCCGGCTGGTGGGGCCGAACGAGGAGTAGCCGCTCCGACCGGACGCGGCCTCACGAAAAGAAGCAGAGCCGGCGGAGATCTCTCCCCGCTGGCTCTGCTTTTTCGTGCGCCGTCGCTCAGGTGTGCTTCTTGTGCGAAGGGCTGACCTGGTGCTCGGGGTCCCACCAGAGGATGCGCAGGACGTGGGCGTGGCGGATGCCCACACGCGCTGGCGCCCGGTGATGCGGAGAAGGCGGACTTCGTGCCGTTCCAGCCCCCGGTTTCAACCGGGGGTGTCATCCACCGGGGGTGCAATCAACCGGAGGTGTTGTCGACGCCCCCGAACCCCCGCGTCTCCTCCACCGCCTCGCGGTACGCGCGGAGCTGCGCCTCGACCTCCTCCGTGCCCCACCCGATCCCCTCCTCGCGCCCCATCCGCTCGGCCAGCGCGCGCGCGGCGGAGAGGCCGCCGTCGGGGGCCTCGTAGAAGAGGTGGAGGCGGCGGACGAGGAGGTCGTCCAGCGTGAGCGCCATCTCGTGCCGGACGGCGTGCGCCACCTCGGCCCAGACGTACGGGTGCCCCTCCACGATCCGCCCGCCCAGCGCGCGGTCGCCTTCGATCGCGGAGAGGACCGCCTCCGCGTCTTCTCCGTACGCGCGCGCGAGGTGCGCCCCGACGTCCTCGCCGATCCCCAGGGCCGCGGCCGCGCCGCGGATGCGCGCCTCGAACTCCTTCCACGGCTCGCTCGGCGCGCCGGGGAGGGGGAGGTCGGCGGTGGAGGCGTGGCCGGGCTCGACGTCGTGGTGCGAGCGGAGCTCGGCGGCGGCCCGGTCGGCCACCTGGCGCGCCATCACGCGGTAGGTCGTCAGCTTCCCCCCCGCGATGTTGAGGAGGCCGCTCCGGTCCCACCAGATGTCGTGCTCGCGCGAGGTGGCGCTGGCGGAGAGCCCCTCGCCCGCGTCGCGGCGGGGTCCCAGGAGGGGGCGCACCCCCGCCCAGGTGCTGATCACGTCCGCCTCGACGAGCCGCGCCGCCGGGAACATCGCGTTCGCCGACGTCAGGAGGTAGGCGACGTCCTCCGGGTCGGCCCGCGCCTCGGAGGGCGACCCCGCGTAGTCGGTGTCCGTCGTCCCCACGTAGGTGTACGCGCCCCAGGGGAGGACGAACATCACCCGTCCGTCCACGGGAGAGCGGAAGGTGATGGCGTGGCGGTTCCCCACGCGCTCGTTGGGGACGAGGATGTGGACGCCCTTGGTGGGCCGGAGCCGCGGCTTCGCGCCAGGGTCGGCCAGGCGGCGGAGCGCGTCGGTCCACGGCCCCGTGGCGTTCAGCACCACCCGCGCGCGGACGTCGACGGTCTCGCCGTCCAGGCAGTCCTTCACCCGTGCCCCCCGCACCCCGCCCTCGTCGTGGAGGAAGCCGACCACCGCCGCGTGGCTCACCACCGCCGCCCCCGCCTCGTGCGCCCCGCGCGCGTTGGCGAGCGTCAGCCGCGCGTCGTCGACCGAGGCGTCGTAGTAGAGCGCCGCGCCCACGAGGCCGTCGTCGCGCAGGCGCGGCTCCTCGCGCCGGACCTCGGCGGCGGGGAGCATCCGGTGCGGCGCGATGTTGCGGAAGAGGGAAAGGGCGTCGTAGAGCCACATCCCCGCCTGGAGCTTGCGGTAGCCCACCGGGCCGCCGCGGAAGACGGGGAAGAGGAAGGGGAGGGGGTGCACCAGGTGCGGCGCCAGGAGCGACAACAGGCGCCGCCGCTCGGCGCTCGCCTCGAAGACGAGGCCGAATTCGAAAGTCTCGAGGTAGCGAAGCCCGCCGTGGATCAGGCGGGACGAGCGGCTGCTCGTCCCCTCCGCGAAGTCGCCCGCCTCGACGAGGGCCACGCGGAGGCCCCGGAGCGCCAGGTCGCGTGCGGCGGCCGCGCCGGTGATCCCGCCGCCGACGACCAGGACGTCCCACGTCTCGCCGCCCAGCGAGGCCCGATGCCGCGCCCGGGCGGCGGCGGAGAAGGCGGGCGCCGGGGCGGTCATGCGGTCCGGTTCTTCGAAGACAGGGTCAGGACGGCGGCGGGCCCGCCGGCTCGCGGACGTCGGTGAAGCCCAGCGCCTTGAGGAGCGACGAGAAGGAGACGTCGGTGTGCGAGAGGACGAAGACCCCCTCGAAGGTGGTGTCGAGGAAGGTGAAGTCGGTCTCGATCATGAGCCCGCTGACCGCGTGGGCGATGGAGTCGCGCTCGCCCTCGGCCAGCTCCGGCGTCCCGATCATCACGCCCTTCCCCAGGAAGGTCCCCAGGACGCCCACGTAGGCCGCGCAGACGATGTTCCCCATCTCCATCAGCGCCGAGCGCTCCAGCGCACCCACCTCCGCGGCGGGGGGGCGGCGGAGCATGAGCCCCACCATCCGGAGCGCCGTTTCCTCGGCCAGGATCAGCGACGCCCGCTCGCCCCCGCTCTCGGTGACGCCGATGATGGGGACCGCCACCATCAGGAGCCGCCCCTCGCCCGGGAGCGACCCGGCCTCCGCGGCGTCGCCCGCCACCCACTGGATGCGGGGAACGGAGATCATCACCCGCAGCCCCGTGAGCGCCGACAGGTTGGTGGCGGCGTGCCCCGCGCCGATGTTGACCACCTCGCGGATGGCGTCGAGCTGCTTGGGCGTTACGGGATTGTCGGTCATCGAAGCGGATGCGAAGCGCCTCGATCGCGGCGCGTGGGTTCTTCTCGTGGCGGCACCGGAGCGGGCGGCGCACCGCACGGACCGGGCCTGGAACGGCGGTCCTGAGTCCTGAGTGCTAAGTCCTAAGTGCCCGGTGCCCGGTCTCGTCGCGACGACCACTCAGGACTTGGGACTCAGGACTTTCTTTTCTACAGCCTCGGCGTCGTCACGCCCACCTGGCCCTGGTACTTCCCCTGCCGGTCCTTGTACGACACGTCCGGGTCGGAGTCGCCCTCGAAGAAGAGCACCTGGGCGATCCCCTCGTTGGCGTAGATCTTCGCCGGGAGCGGCGTCGTGTTGCTGATCTCCAGCGTCACGTACCCCTCCCACTCGGGCTCGAAGGGGGTAACATTCGTGATTATGCCGCAGCGCGCGTACGTGCTTTTCCCGACACAAAGTGTGATGACGTTGCGCGGGATGCGGAAGTACTCGACGGAGCGGGCGAGGGCGAAGGAGTTGGGGGGGACGATGCAGACCTCGCCCTGGAAGGGGACGAAGCTCTTGTCGTCGAACGCCTTGGGGTCGACGATGGCGTTGTTGACGTTGGTGAAGATCTTGAACTCGTCGGCCACCCGCATGTCGTAGCCGAAGCTCGAGAGCCCGTAGCTGATCGTGCCCCGCCGCACCTGGGCGTCCTCGAACGGCTCGATCATCCCCTTCTCCAGCGCCATCCGGCGGATCCAGTGGTCGGGGCGGATGCTCATTCGCGGAACGGGTCTTGAAGGGGTGGGGGCCCCGTCTCGGGCGCGCCGAACCGGCGCCCCGGGCCGGGGTATGGAGCGCGGCCGGAAGCCGGGCTTTCGGGCGGGAACGTACGCGCGCGGGACACCCGCGGCAAGGGCCCTCGAACCCCCGTTCCGCTCGCTTGACACCGTCTCCGTGACGGCGGTACATTGGCCCGGCTCCAAACAAGTGAACGATTTCACAAAGTCAGGCCCCGGGAAGGCGAACGATGCTCTCCTCCTACGTCCCCGTGCTGATCCTGCTGGCCATCTCGGTGGCCAACGCGATCTTCATGGTGGTCCTCTCGACGGTGCTGAGCCCCGGCGGGGCCACCAAGTCGAAGAGCGCCCCCTACGAGTCGGGGATGATCCCGCTGGGGAACACCCGCGAGCGCTTCTCGGTCAAGTTCTACGTCGTGGCGATCCTGTTCATCGTCTTCGACGTGGAGACCGTCTTCCTCCTCCCCTGGGCGGTGTCGATGCGCCAGCTGGGGTGGGAGGGCTTCGTCTCGGCGATGATCTTCGTGTTCATCCTGACGGTCGGCCTGGTCTACGAGTGGAAGAAGGGAGCGCTCGAATGGGACTGAACGACTCCGCGGGCGACCGCGGCCAGAACGACACCCCGGCCGTCCACCGCGGGCCGCCGGGGACGGTGCAGCCGGAGACCCTGCGGGAGGGCGACCTCTTCTCGGGGAGCCCCGGCTTCCTCACCACCCGCCTCGACGCGGTGGTCAACTGGGCGCGGCAGAACTCGCTCTGGCCGATGCCCTTCGGCACGGCGTGCTGCGCCATCGAGATGATGGCCACGGCGGCGACGCGCTACGACCTGGCGCGCTTCGGGATGGAGCGGATGAGCTTCTCGCCCCGCCAGGCCGACCTCCTGATCTGCGCCGGGCGGGTGAGCTACAAGATGGCCCCCGTCCTCAAGAAGATCTGGGAGCAGATGCCCTCCCCGAAGTGGGCGATCTCGATGGGCGCCTGCGCCAGCACCGGCGGCGTCTTCGACGTCTACAGCATGGTGCAGGGGATCGACACCATCATCCCCGTGGACGTCTACGTCCCCGGGTGCCCGCCGCGCCCCGAGGGGCTCATCTACGGCATCCTCCTGATCCAGGAGAAGATCCGCAACTCCGCGCCGACCAGCGAGGACGAGTGGAGCGCCGTCGACCAGCTCCCCGAGACCGGCTCGTACCTCCCGGAGCGGACGGTGAACCAGATCACCGCCCCCTTCGGCAACTCGACCAACCAGAACCGCGCCTCCGGACTCGTGTCCACCGGCGCGGTGGTGCGCGTCTCCGACCGGCGCCCCTGACACCCATGACCGACCCGTTCAAGAAGGGGCTGGAGGGGCTCGACCAGGGGCCGGCGCCGTCGGACGCGCCCGCCCCCGGCATGCCCCCGCAGGCCGGCGACCTCCCCCCGCACCCCACGGTCGACGCCCTCCGCGCCGAGTTCGGCGACGCCGTCCTCCGCCACGAGGTCTCCGCCGGCGACGAGCACATCGTCTACGTCCCGGCGGAGCGGAACTACGAGATCCTCTCGTGGCTCCGCGACGCGCAGGGGTACGACTTCCTCCAGGACCTCACGGCCGTCGACTACGGCGGCGGCCGCGAGATCCAGGTGGTCTACCAGCTCTGGTCGATCCCCCACAAGCTCAACCTCCGGGTCAAGTGCGAGCTCCCGATCTCGGCGCTCGAGATCCGGAGCGCCTTCGAGCTCTGGCGCGCCTCCGACTGGCTGGAGCGGGAGGTGTTCGACATGTTCGGCGTGGTCTTCAATGGCCACCCGGACCTGCGCCGGATCCTGATGCCGTACAACTACGCCGAGGGGCACCCGCTGCGGAAGGACTTCCCGCTCCGGGGCCGCTTCACGCGCGCCGAGCAGACGCGGCGCGCGCTCTCGATGAAGACCGAGGACCACTACTCGCCGGCCGAGCTGGAGATCGCCCACGTCCTGGGGCAGTCCGTCCCCGACCCCTTCAACGAGGGGGAGACCGGGGCCCAGCAGGGGCAGTTCGGCGGAATGGGAGGAGGGGGCTGACATGGCCCTGAAACGAGTCGTCTACAACGTCACGCGGAACCCCGAGCTCGCCGCCGGCGGGGCCCTGGCGCACGCGCCGATCATCCCCGTCTCCGGGGAGGCCTACGAGGTCCACGAGGACATCGCGGGCGAGCACATGCTCATCAACATCGGGCCCCAGCACCCGGCCACCCACGGGGTGCTCCGCCTGGTGCTGGAGCTCGACGGCGAGACGGTGGTGCGGTGCATCCCGCACATCGGCTACCTCCACTCCTCCTTCGAGAAGCTCGGCGAGTACCGCGACTGGAACCAGATCGTGCCGCTCACCGACCGCATGGACTACCTGGCGCCGCTGATCTACAACTGCGCCTACGCCATGGCGGTCGAGAAGCTGATGGGCGTCGAGGTCACCGAGCGGTGCAAGGTGGTCCGCGTCATCTGCATGGAGCTCGACCGGATCTTCAGCCACCTCCTCTGGCTGGGGACGACGGCGATCGACCTGGGGGCGTTCACCGTCTTCCTCTACACCTTCCAGCAGCGCGAGCTGATCTACGACCTCCACGAGCGCTTCACCGGCGCCCGGATCACCACCTCGTCCACCCGGATCGGGGGGATGATGGCGGACCTCCCGGCGGGGTGGATCGACCAGCTGAAGTCCTTCCTCAAGGGCTTCCCGTCGGTCCTCGACGAGGTGGAGACGCTGCTGACCAACAACGCCATCTGGATCGGGCGGACGCAGGGGGTCGGCGAGATCAGCGCGGCCGACGCGGTCAACTGGGGGCTCTCGGGCCCCAACCTCCGCGCCTCGGGGGTCGACTACGACGTCCGCAAGGACCGGCCGTACTACGACTACGAGACGTACGACTTCGACGTCCCCGTCGGCGAGCACGGCGACATCTACGACCGCTACCTCTGCCGGATGGAGGAGATGCGCCAGAGCGTGCGCCTCCTCCACCAGGCCATCGAGCGCCTCCCCGGCGGCCCGATCAACGTCGACGACCCGCGCGTCATCCTCCCGCCCAAGACGGCGGCGATGAACGACATGGAGTCGATGATCCACCACTTCAAGGTGGTCATGGAGGGGGTCCGCGCCCCCGTCGGCGAGAGCTGGTTCTCCGTCGAGAGCTCCAAGGGCGAGCTGGGGATGTACGTCGTCTCGGACGGCGGCTCCAAGCCGGTGCGCTGGCGCGTCCGCGGCCCGAGCTTCATCAACATCGCCGCGCTCCCGCACATGATCGAGGGGGCGCTCCTCTCCGACGTGATCGCGGTCAACGCGTCGCTCGACATCGTGCTGGGGGAGATCGACCGATGAGCGCCGCCAAGAGCGGGTTCGACTCGCCGCCCGAGTCGTGGCCTGTGGCCCTCCAGAACCCCGGCTTCGCGGGCGACACCGGCGAGTTCCCGGCGCTCACCGCCGACGACGTGCGGGGGCTGAGCTACGTCGGGAGCCGCCCCCTGGACGGCGGCCACGCCTCCGTCGCCGGGACGCTCCCGTACCACGTCGCCAGCAAGGACCCGGCGGCGCCGATCTTCGTGGGCCCGTACGAGGAGCGCCTCCAGAAGGTGCTCTCGCGCTACCCCGACCCGCAGGCGGCGCTGCTGCCGGCGCTGCACTTGGCGCACGAGATCCGCGGCTACCTCTCGCCCGAGACGCAGGACGAGGTGGCGACGCGGCTGGGGCTCTCGCCCGCGTACGTGCGCGGGGTGGCGAGCTTCTACACCATGTACAACCTGGGTCCGGTCGGGAAGTACCTGATCCAGGTCTGCACCAACATCTCGTGCAACCTCTGCGGCGGCGACGCCGTCTTCGAGGCCTTCCTGGAGGCCGCGGGGACCGAGCCGGGGGAGACGAGCGCCAACGGCCTCTGGACGGTGATCGAGGTGGAGTGCCTGGGCGCCTGCGGCTTCCCCACGGCGGTGCAGATCAACGAGCGCTACTTCGAGAACGTCCGGCCCGAGGACGCGCCGGCGATCCTGGAGCTGTTGAAGTGAACTGAAGTGCTGAGTCCTGAGTGCCAAGTCCTGAGTGATTCTCTCGGGACTCAGGACTCAGGACTCGGGACTTAGGACTTTTTCTAAGAACGGGCCCTATGGCGTACCCCTACATCCACCCGAGCGAGACCCGCGTCCTCTCCCAGTACTTCGGCGATCCGGAAGCCCGGACGCTGAAGGGGTGGGAGGCGCGTGGCGGCTACAAGGCGCTCCGCAAGGCGCTGGGGATGGACCGCGCGGCGGTCGTGAGCGAGGTCAAGGAGTCGGGGCTGCGCGGCCGCGGCGGCGCCGGCTTCCCCACGGGGATGAAGTGGAGCTTCATGCCCAAGAAGGAGGAGGGGAAGCCCCACTTCCTGATCTGCAACGCGGACGAGTCGGAGCCCGGGACCTTCAAGGACCGCGAGCTCATGCGGTGGACGCCGCACGCGCTGATCGAGGGGTGCCTGATCGGCGCCTACGCGATCCACGCCGAGCACGCCTACATCTACATCCGCGGCGAGTTCTTCGAGGCGGCGCAGATCATGGCGCGCGCCATCGAGGAGGCGTACGCGGCCGGCTACATCGGGAAGAACGTCTTCGGGAGCGGCGTCGACCTCGACCTCACGCTCCATATCGGCGCGGGCGCCTACATCTGCGGCGAGGAGACGGGGCTGCTCAACTCGCTGGAGGGGCGCCGCGGCGAGCCGCGGATCAAGCCGCCCTACCCGGCCATCGCGGGCGCCTTCCGCTACCCGACGGCGGTGAACAACGTCGAGTCGCTGATCGCCGCGGCGCACATCGTCCTCAACGGCGCCGAGTGGTACAAGCAGTGGGGGACCGAGAAGAGCCGCGGCACCAAGCTCTTCTGCGTCTCGGGGCACGTGAAGCGCCCCGGGAACTACGAGGTCCCGCTCGGCTTCAACTTCAAGGAGTTCATCTACGACGTCTGCGGCGGCACCCCCAGCGGGCGGCCGATCAAGGCGGTGATCCCGGGCGGCTCCTCCGTCCCCATGCTCACCGCCGACGAGCTCGACATCGGGATGGACTACGAGGCGATGGCGGCGGCGGGGACGATGCTGGGGTGCGGGTCGGTGATCGTGATGGACGACACCACCAACATCGTCAAGCAGGTCCGCCGGATGGTCGACTTCTACGCCCACGAGAGCTGCGGCCAGTGCACGCCCTGCCGCGAGGGGACCTCCTGGGCCGCCCGCATCCTCCGCCGGATCGAGAACGGGCGCGGGGTGCCGGAGGACCTGGACACCCTCCTCCAGATCTCCGACAACATGAGCGGGAAGACGATCTGCGTCCTCTCCGACGCGGCCGCCGCGCCGATCGTCTCGTCGATCGAGAAGTTCCGCGGCGACTACGAGGCGCTCATCCGCCAGCCGGCCCTCGCGGGCGCGCACTGATACGGAAGCGGTTCGCCCTTCGCGGGACGAAGGAGCGCGGTCGAGACACCGGAGAGGCGAAGGCGTGGTGAAGCGGGTGATCGAGCGGCTCCCCCTGGTGCCGAAGTGGGTGGCGGCGGCGACGGGGATCGTGACGGGGGCCGTGGTGGGACAGCAGTTCTGGGGCGGACCGTGCGACGGCGCGCGCTTCGGCGCCTGCGCCTCGCTGCTGGGCGGGATGGGGATGGGCGTCCCCCGCGACCACGCGGCCTTCCTGGCCGCCTGCGCCGTGGCCGGGGCCCTCTCCGCGCTCCTCCTGCGGCGCCTCGTCGTCCTCTCGCGCGGGACGATGGTCTGACGATGCAGGCCCGGCCCGGGTACTCGAACCCGGGCACTGGGCACTTCGATACTGGGCACTTCCCCGGCCCTGAGGCCGGGGCATCGAGCGATACCGAGGAGGCCGGATGGCCGAAGCGAATCAGGCGCCCGAGATGGTGACCGTCACCATCGACGGGATGGAGCTCCAGGTGCCCAAGGGCACGCGGATCCTCGACGCCGCCGCCATGGCGGGGGTCGACATCCCGCACTACTGCTATCACCCGGGGCTCTCGGCGCCGGCGCAGTGCCGCATGTGCCTGGTGGAGATCGAGAAGGTGCCGAAGCTCCAGCCGGCGTGCACCGCCACCGTGGTCGACGGCAACGTCATCCACACCCAGAGCGAGAAGTCGCTCCAGGCGCGCGAGGGGGTGCTGGAGTTCTACCTCGTCAACCACCCGCTCGACTGCCCGGTCTGCGACCAGTCTGGCGAGTGCAAGCTCCAGGACTACGTGGCCGCCGAGGGGCGCGCCGCGGGGCGGTCGCTGGAGCCCAAGCGGGTGCTGGGTAGAGACGACTTCGGCGGCGACGTCCTCTTCTACGCCGACCGCTGCGTGATGTGCACCCGCTGCGTGCGCTTCATGCGCGAGGTCGCGCAGGACGAGCGGCTGGCGGTGGTGCAGCGGGGGAGCCGCAACGTCATCGACACCTTCTACGACGAGGGGCTCGACGGGAACCTCTGGGCCGACAACATCGTCGACATCTGCCCGGTGGGGGCGCTGGTCTCCAAGGACTTCCTCCACAAGGCGCGCGCCTGGGACCTCGACCGTACCCCGTCGGTCTGCCCCAACTGCACGCAGGGGTGCAACGTCCGCCTGGAGACGCGCGACAACCAGGTGCAGCGGCTCAAGCCGCGCCCCAACCCCGAGGTCAACTCGCACTGGATGTGCGACTTCGGGCGGCTGAACTACGAGTGGATCAACCGCGGCGGCCGGATCGAGGCCCCGCTCTACCGCGACAACGGCCGCCTCGTCCCCACCTCCTGGTCCGACGCGCTCACCCGCCTGGCCGGCGCGCTCCGCGACGTCCCGGCGGGCGGGGTGCAGGCCGTCGTCTCGCCCTTCCTGGCGAACGAGGACCTGGGGGGCCTGCGGCGGGTGATCGAGGCCGTCGGCGGCGGCACGGGCGTCTTCCGCTGCCAGACGGGCGAGGAGGTCGTCCTCCCCGGCTTCCCGGCGCTGGCGCTCCGCGAGGACCGGGCGGCCAACGTGCACGGGGCCGAGCTCTTCGGCTTCGCCCGCGCCGGCACGCCGGAGGGCAGGGGCGGGCTGGAGGCGGCCGCCGCGCACACGGGCGTCCTCTTCGTCGTGGGCGACGAGCTGGCCGACGCGCCGGAGAGCTTCGGGGCGAACGCGGCGCTCTTCGTCTACGTGGGCCACTACGACGCGCCCGCCGCCCGCAACGCGCACTTCGTCCTCCCGGCGACGACCTTCGCCGAGATGGACGGGACGTTCACCAACGTGCAGCGCCGGGTGCAGCGCTTCTGGCCCTCGCTCCAGGCGCCGGGGATGGCGCGCCCCGCGTGGCAGATCCTGGGCGTCCTCCTGGCGGGGATCAGCGAGCGGAACGCCGTCGCGACGGCGGCCGACGCCTTCGCCGCGCTCGCCGAGGTGCGCCCGGAGTTCGGCGCGCTCTCGTGGGCGGCGCTGGGGACGCTGGGCGCCCCCCTCGACGCCTTCGCCGAGGCCGGTGACTGAAGCCCGACGGGCGTTCGCGCCCGATCCTGAACGAAGGACCGCGCCTCCGCAGGACCCGGGGGCGCAACCCCAACGAGGACGAGCGTCGCGATGATGCTGCAAGCGGCAGCGAGCAGGCTGCACGAGGTGTCGGGGACCGGGCTGGTGGTGGCCACGGCCCTCAAGGTGCTGGGCGTCTTCACCGCGCTGATGGTGGTGGTGGCGATGCTGACGCTCATGGAGCGGAAGATCAGCGCCTGGATGCAGGACCGGCTGGGCCCCAACCGCGTGGGCCCCGGCGGGCTCCTGCAGCCCGCCGCCGACGGGATCAAGAACATCCTCAAGGAGGAGACCAACCCCGCGGAGGCCAACGGGGTGTTCTTCACCCTGGCGCCGATGCTCTCGATCATCCCCGCGCTGGTGACCTTCGCGGTGATCCCCTTCGCGTCGCCGCTCCGGGTGGGCGACGCGGTGATCCCGATGATCGTGGCCGACCTGCCGGTGGGGATCCTCTTCCTCCTGGCCTTCTCGTCGCTGGGCGTCTACGGGATCGTGATCGCCGGGTGGGCGAGCTACAACAAGTACGCGCTCCTGGGCGGGCTGCGGGCCGGCGCGCAGATGATCAGTTACGAGATCGCGCTGGGGCTGGCGCTGATGTCGGTCTTCTTCGCCACCGGGAACGTCTCGCTCCCGCAGATCGTGTGGGCGCAGCAGTCGATGAACCTCTGGTTCGCGCTCCCGTTCTCGGTGTCGTTCTTCTTCTTCTGGATCGCCTCCTTCGCCGAGACCAACCGCCTCCCCTTCGACCTCCCCGAGGCCGAGAGCGAGCTGGTGACCGGCTACCACACCGAGTACAGCGCGATGAAGTTCTCGATGTTCTTCATCGCCGAGTACGCGCACGTCCTCACGGTGTCGGCGCTGATGGCGACGCTCTTCCTGGGCGGGTGGGACATCCCCGGGTGGCAGGGCGACGACATGCTGGGCTTCGGGCCCGGCGGCGAGTGGATCGGGGCGCAGCCGGCGTGGTGGAAGACGCTGCTGACGCTGGGGGCGTTCGCCACCAAGACCTTCCTCTTCATCCTGATCTTCATGCTGGTGCGGTGGACGGTGCCGCGCTTCCGCTACGACCAGGTGATGGACCTGGGGTGGAAGATCATGCTCCCCGCCGCGCTCGCCGCGGTGGTGGTCACCGCCGCCACGGTGCTGGCGCTCGACTCGCTCGGCGAGCCCTTCGTCGACGTGGGCCCCTCGGGGCAGCTGGGGGGGATCACCCTCTGGGGCGGGCTGGTGCTGACGGCGGTGAACGCGGTGATGCTGGTGGTCGTCCTGTGGGTGATGGACCGGGGCCGGGTGCTGACCGGCACCGGCTCGGCCGAAGAGAAGCGGCGGCACGCGCGCGAGGTGGCGCGGGCCCGCGCCCAGGCGCGGCGCGTCCCCGTGGGCGCCGCCTCGCAGAGAGTGAGCTGATACCGAGATGGCGATCAACGTCCGCGTGATGAAGCGGCCGGTCCGGAAGAGCTCCTACGTCCGGGCCACGCTGCAGGGGATGGCGCTCACCTTCCGGCACATGGCCAAGGCCGCCGGCGACCGGAGCGAGCTGACCATCCAGTACCCCGACGAGAAGAAGCAGCTCTCGCCCCGGTGGCGGGGGACGCACGTGATGGAGAAGCACGAGGACGGCCGGCCCAAGTGCGTGGCCTGCGGCCTCTGCCCCACCATCTGCCCCTCCAACTGCATCAAGCTGGTGCCGGGCGAGGACGACCAGGGGAACCGCTACCCGATCGTCTACGAGATCGACGAGTTCCGCTGCATCTTCTGCGGGATGTGCCAGGAGGTCTGCCCGGTGGAGGCGATCCACGTGGGAAACCACTACGAGAACGCCGAGTACACCCGCACCGAGTTCGTCTACGACCTCGACCGGCTGATGCGGCAGGAGCACCCGGTCACGCTCCTCTGGGACCCCTCGGACCCGGCGGGCGAGTAACGGCTGGAGTGCGTGAGTGCGGAAGTGCGTGAGTGCGTTTGTCATTCGCGTGTCTTCCGGCTCCCGCGCGCGGGGGCGGGTCCATGGGCGGTGAACGTCGGAATGCGAGGGCGGGGGCGCCCCGCCGGCGGGAGGCGCGTGAGCGGTTTTCCACTCACGCACTTTCGCACTCACGCACTCACGCACTTTCTGATCGGGCGAGATGGTAATCCAGGTCCTGTTCTTCTTCTTCGCGGCGTGCGCCATCGTCTCGGCGGCGGCGATGGTGTCGCGGAAGAACCCGGTGGCGAGCGCCATCTGGCTGATCGGCACCTTCTTCTCGGTGGCGGCGATCTACACGCTGCTGGGGGCGTACTTCATCGGGATCATCCAGATCCTGGTGTACGCGGGCGCCATCATGGTGCTCTTCCTCTTCGTGATCATGCTGCTGAACCTGGGCAACGACTACGAGGCCGACATCCGCGGCACCGGCTGGAAGGTGATGGCCGGGGGCGCGGCGCTCCTGATCGTCGCCCTCCTGGGGCGGGTCTTCGCCGCCGCGCCGCCGCGCCCGCTGGGGGCCGAGGCGGGGGCGCGGGCCCTCGCCGCCGCCACCGCCCGCGACGGGGTGGTGGGCGTCATCGGCATCCCGCTCTACCGGGACTACATGATCCCCCTCCAGGCCACGGCCATCCTCCTCCTGGTGGCGGTGGTGGGGGCGGTGGTGCTCGCCAAGCGGAAGGTGTGAGGCCGTGAACGAGATCCCGCTGCAGTACAGCCTGTCGCTCAGCGCCATCCTCTTCGCCATCGGGGTGGCGGGGGTGATCGTGCGCCGCAACGCCATCATCCTCTTCATGTGCGTGGAGCTGATGCTCAACGCGGTGAACCTGGCGTTCGTGGCCCTCTCGCCCTACGCCGGGGTGCAGGGCCAGGTCTTCGTCTTCTTCGTGATCGCCGTGGCGGCCGCCGAGGCCGCGGTGGGGCTGGCGATCATGATCTCCGTCTTCCGCCACCGCGAGTCGGTGGACATGAAGAACTTCAGCCTGCTCCGCTGGTAGGGCACCCGTGATCCTCCTCTTCCAGGAATCGCACGCGGCCGCGCCCGCCGCCGCCGAGGCGGCCCACGGCGCCGCGCAGGCGGCCGCGCACGGGTTCACCCCCGTGCTCCCGTGGCTCATCCTCGTCCTCCCGCTCCTGGGCTTCGTCGTCAACGGGCTCCTGGCGGTGATGGCCGCCCGGCGCGCGCTCCCGAAGCTCCCGCCGGTGGGCGACCCCTTCTACGACCACGCGCACGAGCCCGAGAAGGGCGCGCCGCACACGGCCGCGCACCCGGTCCTCGCCACGCACGGCGCGCACGCCTCCGAGCCGAGCGAGCAGGAGGGGCGCGACGCCGGCACCCGGCCGAGCCCGGTCGACGCCGCGGCCGCGCACGACCACGACGCGCACCACGGGTCGCACGACGCGCATCATGCCCACGACGCGCACGGGCACGACGCGCACGACCACGGGCACGACGACCACCACGCGCACGGGCCCAAGCCGTTCACGCACACGCTCCCGTCGCTCGTCGCGCCGGGGGTGATGATCGCCGCCTTCGTGGTGGCGGTGCTGAACTTCTTCGCGATGCGGGGCGCGGGCGAGCACGACCGGACGGTGGTGGAGACCTTCTGGAGCTGGATGCCCGTCGGCCAGCTGAACGTCGACGCGGCCATCCAGCTGGATCCGCTCTCGATGGTGATGACGCTGATCATCACCGGCGTCGGGAGCCTGATCCACGTCTTCTCCATCGGCTACATGAAGGAGGACCCCGGGTACCCGCGCTACATGGCGTACCTGAACCTCTTCGTGTTCTTCATGCTGATCCTGGTGCTGGGCGCCAGCTACCCGCTGATGTTCGTCGGCTGGGAAGGCGTCGGGCTCTGCTCGTACCTCCTGATCGGCTTCTGGTTCAGGGAGAAGGCGAACGCGGACGCGGGGAAGAAGGCGTTCATCGTCAACCGCATCGGCGACTTCGGCTTCCTGATGGCGATGTTCCTCCTCTTCTGGAACCTCCCCGGGGCCGGCTCGCTCTCCTTCGCCGACGTCATGCGCGAGGCCCCGGCCGAGCTGGCCTACGGCGGCGCGCTGGTGACGGCCATCTGCCTCTTCTTCTTCCTGGGCGCCACGGGGAAGAGCGCGCAGATCCCGCTCTTCGTCTGGCTCCCCGACGCCATGGCGGGTCCCACGCCGGTGTCGGCGCTGATCCACGCGGCCACCATGGTGACCGCGGGCGTCTACCTGATCGCCCGCTCGTCCGTCCTCTTCACGCTGGCGCCCACGGCGTCCCTCTTCGTGGCGCTGATCGGCGCGCTGACCGCCATCTTCGCGGCGACGATCGGGCTCAAGCAGTGGGACATCAAGAAGGTGCTGGCGTACTCCACCGTCTCGCAGCTCGGCTTCATGTTCGCCGCGGTGGGGATGGGGGTCTACGCGGCCGGCGTCTTCCACCTGATGACGCACGCCTTCTTCAAGGCCTGCCTCTTCCTGGGCTCGGGCGCGGTGATCCACGCCATGCACCACGCCCTCCACAGCACGCACAACCCCGCCGACGCGCAGGACATGCGCAACATGGGCGGGCTGCGGAAATACCTCCCCGTCACCTTCGCCACCATGGCGATCGCGACGCTGGCCATCGCGGGGTTCCCCGGGCTCTCGGGCTTCTTCTCGAAGGACGAGATCATCGGCGCCGCCTGGCTGGGCGCCGAGGGGGCCTCGGCGCTCTCGCGGGCGTCGCTCTTCGGGATCCGCGGGAACGCCTGGATGGGCTTCATCGGCGGGACGCTGACGATCGCGGCCTTCATGACGGCCTTCTACATGGGCCGGATGATGGTCTACACCTTCTTCGGCCCCAACCGGACCGGCGAGGCAGAGCGGAAGCACCTGCACGAGGGGAGCTGGACGCTCACCCTCCCGCTGATCGTCCTCGCCCTGCTCTCGGTCGTCGGCGGCTACCTGAACGTGGAGAAGGCCGTCTTCGACCACGTCCCGGTGATCGGCCCGCTCTTCAACGCGCTCGCCATCGGCGGCGACGCCTCGCTCCACCACTGGCTCCACCCGGTGCTGGCGGGCTCCGAGGACGTCATCCGCGAGAACGTCCCGAACATCGCCGAGCCGCACCACAGCGCGCTCCCGATCGTCCTGGCCATCGTCGTCGGGATCGGCGGCCTCCTGGCGGCGTGGCTGCTCACGTCGCCCCGCGCCCGGCGGATCGGGACGGCCGACGCCGAGCCGGCGTACCGCGGGACGCCCGAGAAGGTGCTCTACAACAAGTGGTACATCGACGAGATCTACGACCGCGCGGTGGTGCGCCCGGTCGAGGGGCTCTCGCGCGCCTTCGCCCGCTTCGACATGGGGGTCATCGACGGCCTGGTGGACTTCACCGGCCGCGTCTCCCAGACGCTGGGGCTCTTCCTGGGCCGGCTCCAGACGGGGCAGGTCAACACCTACGCCTTCGTCCTCGTCGTCGGCGTGCTGCTGGTGCTCGGCAGCTTCGTGGCCTTCTGACGCGGCGGGAAGACAATGACCGAGATCTACCAGAGCCACTGGCCGCTGACCTTCCTGATCTTCTTCCCCCTCCTGGGCGCCCTGGCCGCCTGGCTGGCGGGGGAGGAGAACGCGAAGCGCGTGGCGCTCGCCGCCGGCGTCGTCGAGCTCGCCGTGGCGATCCCCCTCTTCGGGGCGTACCAGCCGGGCGCCACCGACTGCGGGATGGGCGGCGCCGCCGCCTCGCAGATGCAGAACTGCGCCGCCATCCCCTGGTTCGGCGAGTGGGGGATCTTCTACCGGATCGGGATGGACGGCATCTCGCTCTTCATGGTGCTGCTGACCGCGCTCCTGCTCCCGCTGATGGTGCTGGGGTCGTGGACGTACATCCGCGAGCGCCGTCGGGGGTTCTACGCCTCGCTCCTGGCGCTGACGACCGGCGTGGTCGGCGTCTTCGTCGCCCTGGACATGTTCCTCTTCTACGTGTTCTGGGAGATCATGCTGATCCCGATGTACTTCCTGATCGGGATCTGGGGCGGGAAGGAGCGGATCTACGCGGCGGTCAAGTTCTTCCTCTTCACCGCCGTGGGGTCGCTCCTGATGCTGGTGGCGATCCTCTGGCTCTTCCTCCGCACGGGGGGGACGAGCTTCTCGTACTTCGACTTCCTCAACCTGCAGCTGACGGGGTCGCAGCAGCTCTTCCTCTTCCTGGCCTTCTCGCTGGCGTTCGCCATCAAGGTCCCGGTCTTCCCCTTCCACACCTGGCTCCCGCACGCGCACGTGCAGGCGCCCACGGCGGGGTCGGTGATCCTGGCCGGGGTGCTCCTGAAGATGGGCACCTACGGCTTCATCCGCTTCGCGGTCCCCCTCTTCCCCAACGTGGCCCGCGCCGAGAGCACGGTGTGGTGGGCGATGGCGCTGGGCGTCGTCGGCATCCTCTACACGGCCATGGTGGCCAAGGTGCAGCCCAACGCCAAGCGGCTGGTGGCCTACACCTCGGTGGCGCACCTGGGCTTCGTGATCCTGGGGATCTTCGCCTACAACCTCCAGGGGATGCAGGGCGCGCTGATGGTGATGATCGGGCACGGCCTCTCGACGCCGATGCTCTTCTTCCTCCTGGGGATGATGTACGAGCGCCGGCACAGTTACGAGATCGACGACTTCGGCGGGCTGGCGGCCTCGGTGCCCCTCCTGTCGACGATGCTCGTCTTCGCGGCGATGGCCTCCATCGGCCTCCCCGGGACGGCCGGCTTCCTCTCGGAGTTCCTCGTCCTGATCGGGGCCTTCGGGGCGCAGCCGTGGTTCGCGCTCATCGCCGGGCTGGGGGTGATCTTCGCCGCCTACTACATGCTCCCCATGGTGCAGAAGGTGGCGTTCAACGCCCTGTCGCGCCCGGCCAACCGCGACATCCCGGACCTCAACGGGCGCGAGCTGGCGATCCTCCTCCCGCTGGCGCTCCTGATCGTCCTCCTCGGCGTCTACCCGAAGCCGGTGCTGGAGCGGATGGAGGCCTCCGCCGCGCAGGTGCTGGAGCTGGCGCGGCAGGACCGGCTGGCGCCCGACCCCGTGAACTTCGTCCCGGACGTGGCGTCTTCCGCCGCGGGCCGCTGAGGCTTTCATGATCGTGCAGACCACGCAGCCCCTCATCGACCTCTCGCGCTCGGGCGACTACTTCTGGGCGCTGCTGCCGGAGATCTTCCTCGCCCTCTGGGCGATGGGGGTCCTCCTGGCGGACGTCTTCCAGAAGGGGAACCGCTCGGAGCCGTCGCGCCCGCTGATCCCCTGGCTCTCGCTGGGCGGCCTCTTCCTGACCGCCCTCCTGAACGGGTGGGTCTTCGCGCGGATGATGCCGGGGAGCGAGACGGGGACGGCCGACTGGGGGCTCGCCGCGGGGCCGGCGATGATCGCCATGGACGGGGTGCGCTTCTTCAGCAACTACGTCATCCTCCTGGCCGCGGGGCTCGCCATCGTGATGTCGATGGGGTACCTCGACCGGCGGGGGATCAACCGGGGCGAGTTCCACGCGCTGGTCCTCTTCGCGGCGCTGGGGATGATGCTGATGGCCGGCTCGCGCGACCTCCTGATGGTGTTCATCGCGCTGGAGCTGATGTCGATCGCCATCTACGTCCTGGTGGGCTTCGACCGGCTCGACGCGCGGAGCACCGAGGGGAGCCTCAAGTACTTCCTCCTGGGCGCCTTCTCGAGCGCGTTCTTCCTCTTCGGGATCGCGCTGACCTGGGGGGCGACGGGGACGAGCGACATCGCGCAGATCGGGGAGCTGATCTCGGGCGGGGCGGTGAAGGTGACGCCGATGCTCCTGGCGGGGATGGGGATGCTGATGGTGGGCTTCGGCTTCAAGGTGGCCGCCATGCCCTTCCACATGTGGACCCCGGACGCCTACGACGGCGCGCCGACCCCGGTGACGGCGCTGATGAGCACGGGGGTGAAGGCGGCGGCGTTCGCGGCGTTCATCCGCGTCTTCGTGCAGGGCTTCGGCGGCGCGTACGAGCACTGGGTGGAGATCACCGGCCTCCTGGCCATGATCACCATGATCGGCGGGAACCTGGTGGCGCTCACCCAGGGGAGCGTCAAGCGGATGCTGGCGTACTCGTCCATCGCGCACGCGGGGTACCTCCTGGTGGCGCTGGCGGCGGGGCGGGGGTCCGGGGTGGCGGCCTTCCTCTTCTACCTCCTGATCTACACGCTGATGACGGCGGGCGCCTTCGCCCTGGTCGTCGCCAACTCGAACGAGCACGGCGAGGAGCGGGTGGCGCTGGAGGACTGGGCGGGGTTCGCGCACCAGAAGCCGCTCCTGGCGGCGATGTTCGGGGTCTTCCTCCTCTCGCTGGCGGGGTTCCCGCTCACCGCGGGGTTCCTGGGGAAGATCTACATCCTCCGCTCGGCGGTGGACGCGGGGCTGGCGCCGCTGGCGGTGGTGCTGGTGCTGGCGTCGCTCCTCTCGTACTTCTACTACCTCCGCGTGATCGTGGTGATGTACATGCGCCCGGCGCGGACCCCCGACGAGCACCGGCACGCGTGGCTCCCGCGCCCGGCCATGGCGGCGACGGCGCTGGCCGCCGTGCTGGTGGTGGGGCTCTTCTTCTTCGGCGGAGTGAGCACCCGGAGCGTCACCGGCCCCATGCGCTGGGCCGAGCGGAGCGCGGCGACGCTCTTCTCGCGCCCCGCCGGCGCGCAGTTCCCCGCGGGGGCGCCCGCGCCGGCCGTCCAGCCGGCGGTGGCGCGGCTGCCGTAGGGCGGAGGCGGCGGATCGAGATCAGGGACCCCTTTCTCCGGCGGAGGAAGGGGTCCTTCGCGTTGGGGCGGGCTCCGTGGGGGGCCCTCACCCGGCTCGCTTAGGCTCGCCACCCTCTCCCGTTCCGGGCCCGTTCCGGGTGAGGGGTGCTGGCTGGGGAGAGGACGTCGCGCCGAGTGGGCGTAGGCTGTTGCCCTCTCACGCCTTCGCGGCTTACGTTTCGCACGGCGATTGCACGGGAGGGTGCAGAGGACGGCGCCGGGGACGAGGCACACACGGGAGCGCGCGGAATGGACGGGCGAGCGGGAGACGGGAAAAAGAAGGAGCGGGAGAAGGACGACGACAAGCCGGGGCGGTTCGGCGGGCGGGCCGGGAAGGCCGCGGCCGGGCTGACCGCGGCGGCGGCCGCCGCGTACGCGGTGTACCTGATGGGCGCCTCGCGCGGGCGCCGCCGGCCGGTCACCGAGCTCCCGAACGCGCTGGGGATGCGGATCGAGTACGTCCCCTGGGGCGACGTCCACTACGCCTACTACACGCGCGAGGGGCGGGGGCGCCCGCTCGTCCTCCTCCACTCCATCAACGCCGCCGCGTCGGCGCACGAGATGCGCCCGCTGGCGCGCGCCTTCCTGCGGGAGCGCGACCGGCCGGTGCACGCGCTGGAGTGGCTGGGCTTCGGCCACAGCGACCGCCCGGACATCGATTACACCCCGGACGTCCTGGAAGACCAGCTGGAGCACTGGCTGGAGCGGATCGTCCGCCCGGCCGGGGGCGCCGACGTGATCGGGCTCTCGCTGGGGGCCACCTACGCGGCCGAGGTGGCGCGGCGGCGCCCGGACCTGGTCCACTCGCTGGTGGCCCTGGAGCCGGCGGGGCTGGGCGACGAGCCGCAGGAGCTGGGGCGGGGGTGGGCGCGCCTCCTCTTCACCCTCCCCGGGGTGCAGCGGGCGTTCTACGACCGGCTGACGACGCCGGAGGCGCTCTACCGCTTCGCGCGGGCGAACCTCTTCACCCCGGACTTCGGCGTCCCCGAGGAGTTCGTGGAGTACGGGGCCGAGACGGCGCGGGTGGAGGGGGCGCAGATGCCGCTGGACGACTTCCTGAGCGGCCGGATGTTCCCCGAGGACGCGCTGGAGACCTTCAAGCGCCTCCGGCAGCCGGTGCTGGTGATCCACGGCACCGACAGGGGGCACCGGCTGGAGAGCTACACCGCGCTCCCCGAGCTGGAGGGGCGGCCGAACGCGAGCGTGGTGGCCCTTCCCACGGGCGCGCTCCCGCACTGGGAGCGGGCGCGCGAGGTGGCCGAGCGGATCGCGGAGTTCCTGGACGCCCCGGCGCGCGCCCCGCGCGCGGCCGAGACGGCCCCCACCGAATGAACCCGGAAACGAGGTCGAGGCTGATGACGGGAGATCGCGCGGTACGGCACCTCCTGGTGGCGCTCGCCCTCGCGGCGGCCGCGGCGTGCACCGGCGGCGGCGACGACAACGCCGCCGCGCCCCCCGTGGACGTCGACACCACCAACAACAACGCCCTCGACGGCCTCTCGGCCGAGCAGATCCAGAGCCAGGCGACCCCCATGACCCCCGAGGAGGCCGCCGCCCAGGGGATCGTCGACACCACCATCCACCTGGAGAACCTGGGAAGCCAGGACTCCACGCCGGCCGGTGCGGCCAACAACGACACGACGGTCCCGCGCAACTCGCCGGACACGGCGCGGACAGATAGTGCTGGAGTGCGTTAGTGCGTGAGTGCGCTTCGGGTGAGTGGCGGGGGCTTGGTTCTTCGCTGATCCTCGGTCACCATAACAGCGGGGCGCCTGCGGCGCGGGACCTCACCCTGGCGGCTCGCCGTAGGCTCGCCGCCTGTCCCTCTCCCGAACTACGGGAGAGGGACTTTTTGTTTGCGACGGGCGTTCGTCGCGCCCGGACGGGGCTTCGGGACACGGCGTCGCCCGCCTCCTCGCGCGGATGCCCGCGTGGGAGTCCGCGCAGGCGGACTTCGTGCCGTTCCAGCCCCGGTTTCAACCGGTTCGGGATTCCTGCCCCCCCTCGCACTTCCGCACTCACGCACTCACGCACTCACGCACTCACGCACTGCGGTTATCGTTCGGACGCTCGCTCGCAAATCTCCTTCGAAATTCAGGCACTTCCGGGCTTTCGGACGGCTTTCGCGGGCGATATTATCCCCGGCTTCTAGACCGGTGAGAACGATTCGAGCCAAGGAGATGCGCGTGAAGAGCATCGTGTGCGTAAAGCGCGTCCCCGACACGGAGGCGCGCATTCGCATTGCGGGGGACGGCGCGTCGATCGACCCGTCGGGGGTCAAGTTCGTCCTCAACCCTTACGACGAGTTCGCCGTCGAGGCCGCCCTCCGCCAGAAGGAAGGGGCGGGGCAGGGCGAGGTGACCGTCCTGAGCGTCGGCGACGGGGGGAGCGCCGAGGTGCTGCGGACCGCGCTGGCCATGGGCGCCGACGCGGCCGTGCTGCTGAAGAGCGCCGCCCCGCTGGAGGGGCTGGCGGTGGCGAAGGCGCTGGCGGAGGAGATCCGCGGGCGCGAGTACGACTTCGTCTTTTTCGGGATGAAGGCGATCGACGACGACCTCCAGGCCGTCCCGGCGATGACCGCCGAGCTCCTGGGGATCCCCGTCGCCACGGCGGTCTTCGACTTCGAGGTGGCCGGCGGGAAGGTGACCGCCCAGCGCGAGATCGAGGGCGGGACCGAGGTGGTGGAGCTCAAGCTCCCCTGCGCCCTCTCGCTCACCAAGGGCGCCTTCGAGCCCCGCTACGCCTCGCTCAAGGGGATCATGGCGGCCAAGAAGAAGCCGCTCGAGGAGAAGGCCGCGGCGGGCGACGGCGCGGGGACGAGCCTCAAGCTCCAGTACCCCCCCGAGCGCCAGGCCGGCCGCATCGTGGGCGAGGGCCCCGACGCGGTGCCGGAGCTGCTCCGGCTCCTGCGCGAAGAAGCGCGCGTCATCTGACGGGATAGGGGACAGGGAACAGGGTACAGGGTACAGCCTGCCACGGTATTCCGGGTGGCTGTCCCCTGTCCCCTGTCCCCTGTACCCTTATTCCTCGTGAACATTCAGCACGAGGTCTCTTACCAATGGCAGGGATTTTCGCGTTCGCGGAGACGCGCGACGGCGAGCTGCGCAAGGCCGCCCACGAGGTGGTCACCGGCGCGCGCAAGGTGGCCGACGCGCTGGGGACGGAGGTGCACGCGGTGCTCCTCGGCGGCTCCGGCGTGGGCGGCGCCGCGCAGGAGCTTGCCCGCTACGGCGCCGACAAGGTGTTCGTGGGCGAGAGCGCGGCCTTCGACAGGTATTCGCCCGAGGGCTTCACCACGGTGGCGGCGAGCTTCATCAAGGAGCACGGCTGCGACGCCGCGCTCTTCTCCTCCTCGGCCATCGGGCGCGACCTGGCGCCGCGGGTGGCGGGGCGGCTGGGGGTCGACTACGCCAGCCTGGCCACCAGGGTGGAGGTGGAGGGCGGGGCGCTGGTGGTGACGCGCCCGCGCTACTCGGGGAAGGTGTTCTCGACCGTGACGCTCTCGGCGAAGCCGGCGGTGGTGTCGCTGGGGCCCAACGCGTTCACGCCGGCCGAGAACCCGAAGGCGGGGACGGTGGAGACGCTGAGCGTCGCGGTCGACGAGGCCGACTTCGGGGCCATCGTCCGCGAGATCCGCGCGGCGGCGGGCGAGAAGCTCGACGTCTCGGAGGCGCCGATCATCGTCTCGGGCGGGCGCGGGCTCGGCGGGCCCGAGAACTTCAAGCTCATCGAGGAGCTGGCCGCCGCGTTCGGCGGGAAGGCGGCGGTGGGCGCCTCGCGCGCGGTGGTCGACGCCGGGTGGCGGCCGCACGGCGAGCAGGTGGGGCAGACGGGGAAGACGGTGGCCCCGCAGCTCTACATCGCCGTCGGGATCTCGGGGGCCATCCAGCACCTGGCCGGGATGCGGACCTCGCGCTACATCGTGGCCATCAACAAGGACCCCGAGGCGCCGATCTTCAAGCTCGCCGACTACGGCATCGTCGGCGACCTCTTCCAGATCGTCCCGCGGCTCACCGAGGAAGTGCGCAAGATCATGTCGTGACGAAGCTTCGGCTTCTCGCGACGTCGGTTCGGACGAAGACGCCGGCCCCCGTTCTGGGGGCCGG
>DATACF010000670.1:0-4668 GCA_036259235.1 Longimicrobium sp.
GTCCTCGATCCCGCCCTCCGCGAGCCACGCCCGGAACGCGGCGTCGTCCATCGTGCGCATGGGAATCGGAGATGGAAGAGAAGGAGAATCCTGTCGAGGCGCAGAGATCTATACGGTTGCCGCCCATCGATTTTGGAGACATCACCTGAGACCGGTCCGAGCCGCGCCTCACATCGCGCCGCGGGGGTCGAGGAGGGCGCGGAGGGTGGCGAGGGCGGCGGCGTGGATGCCGGGGGACTCGCTCTCGCGCGGGCCGGCGACGTTGAGGGTGCGGACGCGGTAGAGCTGGAGCCAGCGGCGGAAGGCGCCCACGTCGGGCGGCCCGCCGGCGCTGAAGGTGTAGACGGGGCGCCCCAGCCGCCGGGCGGCCTCGCGCGCCCGCTCCGTCCCCGCGCTGGGGCCGCCGGTGAGGACGAGGGTGGCGTCGGAGTCGCGCACGTTCCACTCGGTGCGCTGGGCGGGGTCGGCCGACGGCGTCTCGGCGAGGGGGTAGCGCGCGTCGATGGGCCCGTCCTCGGCGCGGCGCCCCGCCGGGCACCACCCGCCGCACGACAGCCCCAGCTCCAGCGCCACGTCGAGCGCCGCCCGGTCGACCCCCGTCTGCCCGCCCGAGACGATCTTCACGAAGCGAAACCCGAGACGCCGCCCGCGCGACGCCTACAGCCGGTACGCCGTGGTCACCAGGCGCTTCTCGGCCTCGCCGTCGATCAGCGCCTCGACCTCGACGTAGGGCTCCAGGCCGCTCCCGGCGAGCTTCTCGCGGAAGAGCTGGTCGAGCTGGAAGACGCCGGCCGAGTTGGACATCTCGATCCGGAAGCGCACCGGCTTCTCGACGCCCGCCTCGATGTGGACCGCCTCGATGGCCGCGGCCGAGATGGAGTGGATGCTCATCGTCCCCTCCATCCCCATGGAGATCCGCGAGCGCCCCTTGGCCATGTCGAGCGCGTCGGCGATGCGGACGATCCCCGCCTCCAGCGTCAGCGGCTTGCCGCCGGAGCGGTGCGCGATGATGGCGTGGAGCACCTCGGAGCGGAGGATGGTGGCCGTGCGCGTGTCGTAGATCCCCTCCAGCAGCTCCTTGACCTTGGGCTGGGCCACGAAGAGCGAGTACGACTCGTGGTCCTTGCGGTGGATCGACATCCCCGTGTCGTGCAGGAGCGCGGCGAGGAGGACGACGACCTCGGCGTCCTCCTGCGCCATCCCGTAGTTGTGCACCACGCCGGGCTCCACCCCGCGCTCGGTGAGCATGCGCAACAGCTTGAGCGCGATGTTCATCACGATCTTGACGTGCACCGGCCCGTGGTCGGTCATCCCCAGCCGCTCGACCGCGTTGACGTTGGCCGCCAGCCAGAGCGCGTACAGCTCGTCGTCGGCGTTGATCCGCTCGATCAGCTTCGCCACCCTGGGCCCGGTGCGCGCCGGGACGTTGAGCGCCAGCCGGTGCGCGAACCGCTCCTCGACCGTCTTCCCGAACGCCGCGCGCTCCTCCGCGGCGGTGATCATATCTGCCATTTCCTCGTAAGTCCCGGGTCCTGAGTCCCGGGTCCTGAGTGGATTCCCGGGTCGCTCGGATTTACTACACCTATCGGGCCAGGACGGCTCACACCGGCCGACGCGTCACCGCGGGGTGACGGCTCCGGTGCCGAGCCGCGACGCCAGGAAGCGGGCGGCCTCGGCCTCGGCCCAGAAGCGCGGCGCCCACGGCGGCCCGGCGATGAAGCCGACGTGCCCGCCCCTTTCGGTGTAGACGGCGCGGACGTGCGGGTTGGTCCGCTCGACGTCGCGGGGGATGGCGGCGGCGTCCACGAACGGGTCGTCGGCCGCGTGGATCACCAGGGTGGGGACGCGGATGGCGGGGATGAAGCTCCGGGAGCTCTGCGACGCGTAGTAGTGCCCGACGTCGCGGAAGCCGTAGAGGCGCGCGGTGGCGGCGTCGTCGAAGGCGCGCAGGCTCTTCGCCGAGAGGACGGCGCCGGTGTCGCACGCGTCGCCCATGATGTCGCCCTTGGCCCGGTACTTCGCCTGGAGCGAGCGGACGAAGATGCCGGCGTAGCGCCGCCCCATGAACGACGCGTCGAGCTTGCGCGCGCCGGCGTCGAGGTCGAAGGGGACGGAGACGGCGGCCGCGGCGCGGACGGGCGACGCGCTTCCCCGCTCGCCCAGGTACTTGAGGAGGACGTTGGCGCCCAGCGAGAAGCCGACGGCGCCCAGCGGCGCGTCCGGGTACCGCGCCCGCAGCGTGTCGGCGACGAAGCCGAGGTCGCCCGTCTCGCCCGCGTGGTAGAAGCGGCTCGTTCGGTTGGGCTCGCCGCTGCACGAGCGGAAGTTCATGGCCGCGGCGCGCATCCCCAGGTCGTACGCGGCGCGGCAGCTCTCCAGGACGTACGCCGAGGCCGAGCTCCCCTCCAGCCCGTGGACGACGACGACGAGCGGGGCGTCGTCCGGGAGCGCGGGGTGGCCTTCGACGGTGGCGAAGTCGAGGTCGAGGAAGTCGCCGTCGGGGGTGTCGAGGCGCTCGCGGCGGTAGACGACGCCGGCGCGGGGGCGGAGGTACTTCCCCGCGATGGTCTGCGCGTGCGGCCCCGGGAGCCACCACGCGGGGCGGAAGGGGCGGACGGTGAACGGATCGCGGCGGTCGGTCATGCGGCTCGGCCCTGGAAACGGAACGGATCGGCCCCAATCTAACCCGCCCCACCTTCCCTCGGACACCCGCCCCGCCGATATTCCACGCGTCGGCCGAGCGCCGTCGCGCCGCTGTTATCCCGAGCGGCGCCACGCCTGCAAACGAGCGATCACGCCCAAGCCTGTCATTCCGAGCGGCGCCGCCGCGCGAGACCCGCCCTCGCGCCGGACCCCGGCGGCGCCGGGGAATCTACTCCGCGAGCGGCCCAGCCCGTCTGGAAGCACCGGCCCCGCCTCGCATGCGCCCGCGGATCGGGGGCGCCGTCCACGCGGCGCGAGACCGGCCTCGCGGCGGCCCCGGCTAGATTCCTCGGGAGCGTCCCGAACGCCGTGCGGACGAGAGGCGCCGCGCGGACGCTCCGCTCGGAATGACAGGGCGGCGTGGGTCGCGCGTGAGAGAGAGGGTGCACGCCGCGGGTTCCGCCCAGGCGGTTGAAACCGCGGCTGGAACGGCGCGAAGTCCGCCTTCGCGGACTCCCTCGCGATCATCGGCGCGCTTCGACGGACCGAAGCTCCACCGCACTCACGCACTTCCCCGCTTCCCCGCCCTCCCGTGTGGCTCCTCCCCGTCTTCTCGTCGGTCGCGCGGAACGCGCTCAGGGTGTTCTACCGCTTCTCCAGCGCGGGCGGGCGCGTCCCACGCGAGGGGCCGGTGCTCCTCGTCGCCAACCACCCGAATTCGCTCCTGGACCCGGGGATGGTGGTGGCGGTGGCGCGGCGGCCGGTGCGCTTCATGGCGAAGGCGCCGTTGTTCACCGACCCGCTGGTGGGGTGGCTGGTGCGGGGGGCGGGCGCGGTGCCGGTGTACCGGAAGCAGGACGACCCGGCGGCGATGGGGCAGAACGACGACACCTTCCTCGCCGTGTGGGACGCGCTGGCGGGCGGCGACGCGGTGGGGATCTTCCCCGAGGGGATCAGCCACGACGCCCCCGCGCTGGCCCCGCTGAAGACCGGCGCCGCGCGGATCGCGCTGGGGGCGGCGCTGCGGACGGGGGGCGCCTTCCCGGTCGTCCCCGTGGGCCTCTCCTTCCGCCACAAGGGCACCTTCCGCTCCGAGGCGCTGGCGGTGGTCGGCGAGCCGGTGGCGTGGGACGACCTGGCGCACGCGGGGCCCGAGGACCGGGAGGCCGTCCCCGAGCTGACGCGGCGGATCGAGGCGGCGCTGCGGGCGGTGACGCTGAACCTGGAGCGGTGGGAGGACGCGCCGCTGGTGGAGATGGCCGAGGCGGTGTACGCCGCCGAGCTCCCCGTGAGCCCCAACCCGGCCGACCGCGTGGCGCGCCTCCGCCAGGCCACCGAGGGGCTGGCGCGGCTCCGGGCCGAGGAGCGCGCCGAGTGGAACGCCGTGGCGCGCGAGGTGGCCGCGCACGGGCGCCTGCTGAAGGTGCTGGGCCTCCGCCCGCGCGAGCTGAAGGCGGCGCCGCGGACGCTGGGCGCGGCGGTGTGGACGGCGCGCAACCTCCTCTTCTTCGCGCTCGCCGCCCCCGTCGCCTCGCTGGGCGTCGCCCTCTACTGGGTCCCGTACCGGCTGACGGGTGTGCTGGAGGCGAAGGGGAAGCACTCGCCCGACGTGCGCGCCACCTTCAAGCTCCTGGTGGGCGGGGCGCTCTCCATCGCCTGGACGCTCGTCCTGATCGGCGCGGCGGCGGCGCTGGGCGGATGGATCGGCGCGCTCTCCGCGGCGGTGGCGCTCCCCCTGATCGGCGTCACCACGCTGCACGTGGTGGAGCACTGGCGCCGCGCCGTCGCCGACGCGCGCTACTTCCTCCTCCGCACCCGCCGCCGCGAGACGCTCGACGCGCTCCGCCAGCGCCAGCGGGCCCTCGCCGAGCGGCTGCACGCGCTGTGGAAGGAGGTGCGGGTGTAGAGGATCGGCGCGCTTCGACCGGCAGGGGGGCTGGCGGAGTGGATTCCCCGGTCGTTCCTCCCTCGGAATGACAGAGACGCGCGCCGTACGGGACCCGAACGCGGCGGCCCCCCCCCGGG
>DATACF010000671.1:0-39480 GCA_036259235.1 Longimicrobium sp.
ATGCTCTCGCCGCTGCACCGGCTGGGGGAGGTCCTCTTCGCCGCGCACATGGTGCAGCACGTGCTCCTCATGGTGGTGGCGGCCCCGCTGCTGGTGCTGGGGCGCCCCGTGGTCCCCTTCCTCTGGGCGATGCCGATCGGGTGGCGGCGGCGGACGGGGGGGTGGGCGAAGACGGGGGCGGTGCGGGGCGGGTGGCGGGCGCTGACGAGCCCGTTCGGCGCATGGCTCCTCCACGCGGCGGCGCTCTGGCTCTGGCACCTGCCGATCGCGTACGAGACCTCGCTCCGGAGCGAGCTCGCCCACGCGCTCCAGCACGCGAGCTTCCTGGGGACGGCGCTCCTCTTCTGGTGGGCGCTGGTCCACGGGCGCGAGGGGCGGATGGGGTACGGCGCCTCGGTCTTCTATCTCTTCGCCACGGCCATGCACAGCGGCGGCCTGGGGGCGCTGCTGACCTTCGCGCCGCGGCCGTGGTATCCGGCGTACGGGGCGACGACCGCCGCGTGGGGGCTGACGCCGCTGGAAGACCAGCAGCTGGCGGGGCTCGTCATGTGGATTCCCGCCGGGGCGAGCTACCTGGTCGCGGCCTTGGTCCTCGTCGCCGCGTGGATGCGCGAGTCGGAGCGGCGGACGGCGCGCTGGCAGGAGCGCGCCCTCCTCCGCCCCACCTGAAGCGGGGAGGATGCGATGCGGCGAGCGGCGGAGGGACGGCGGCGGGTGCGGCGCGGTGCGCTGGTCTTCGCGATCGCGCTGGCGGCGTGCGGACGGGGGGAGGAGAAGCGCTTCGCGGACGCGGCGGCGCTCACCGGGGGCGACCCGCGCGCCGGGCGCGAGAAGGCCCGGGACGCCGGGTGCGGGTCGTGCCACACCATCCCCGGCGTCCCGGGCGCCCGCGCGCTCGTGGGGCCGCCGCTGGCGGGGATCGCCGGGCGGATGTACATCGCCGGGCGCCTCACCAACACCCCGGACCACCTCGTCCAGTGGATCAAGGACCCGACCGGCGTCGACTCGGCCACGGCCATGCCGAACGTCGGCCTCACCGAAGCCGACGCGCGCGACATCGCGGCGTACCTGTACGCGCTGGAATAGCCCGGCGGCGGGCCGCCGCCGGAGGTGCGGCGCGCGCCCCGGACGCCGTGACCCTCGTGCGCCGGGCGCGCGCGATATAAAATGCTGTAGGGAGCGCTCCGGCGCTCCACCTCCACGCGGTCGCGGTCTCCCTCGAGCCCCGGGTGACAACCATGCGATTCCTTCCCCGTCTCCGGACCGTCCTTCCAGCCCTCGCCGCCGCCGTCCTCTGCGCGCCCTCGCCCGGCGCCGCCCAGGAGGTGAACGCCACCAGCGGCGACCCGGCCCTCGTCGCCGCGGTCCGGACCCAGGTGGCCGAGATCGACCGCGCGCTGCCGCGGTACCGGCGCGAGACGCGCGCCGTGCGCGGCTTCTCGGCGAAGGACGGCCGGCTCGAAGCCTTCTTCGACGAGGGCGGCCAGCTCCGGAAGATCGAGGCGACGCACTTCGGCGAGATGTGGCGGGGGACGGAGGAGTACTACTACGCGGACGGCCGACTCGTCTTCGTCGCCACCGTCCACGAGCGCCACGCCGGACGCCGCGGCATGAGCAACTTCATGCGGCGCACCTCCGCGCCCCTGCACGCCACCCGCGCCAACCCCGTGCGCGACACGTGGGCGGCCGACGGGACGGGACCCTCGAGGCAGCGGACCAACACCCGCTACTTCTTCGACGCCGACCAGCTCGTCCGGCGCGAGCGCTCGTACCACCCCCAGGTGAGCCCCCGGCAGGCGCTGGCCGACCAGGCGTGGTTCGACCCGATCGAGAACTTCGGCGAGCGGTCGGCGTGGCTGGCGGCGTGCGCCGCGGCCGAGGGCCCGTGCGCCGCCCCCCAGAGCGTGCTGGAGAACCTCTGAGCCACGGCGCGCGGCGGACGAACGTGCTGTTCGACGGGCTCCGCCACGCGCAGGAGGCGCTGCGAGCCGTCCGCTCCGGCTCGCCGCGCCCCACCCACGCGGGCGGGGTGGTGGTGCGGCGGGGTGAAGACGGAGCGGTGGAGTACCTGGTCGTGAGCGCCCGGAGCCGGCGGGGGAAGTGGGTCCTCCCCAAGGGGCGGATCGAGCCCGGCGAGTCGGCCGAGGCGGCGGCGCGGCGGGAGGTGCGCGAGGAGTCGGGGGTCGACGCGGCGGTCCGCGAGGCGCTCGGCGAGGTGGAGCTCCGCTCGTCGCGCGGGCGCGTGCGGGTGCGCTTCTACCTGATGGACGCGGTGCGCGAGGGGCGCTCGCGCGAGGGGCGCGAGGTGCGGTGGTGCGGCCACGAGGAGGTCGCCGCGCTCCTCCGGCTCAAGGAGCAGCGCTGGCTCGTCCGCCAGGCGCGCCTCCTGCTCCGAGACGGCGACGGCTGACCCGCGGGCCGGCCGGCGCCTGAACCCCATGCCTCGCGCAGAGAAGCAGAGTCAGCAGAGGAGTCCTCCGCTGGCTCTGCTTCTCTGCGTGAGGCCCTTTTTTCTGCTCTTCCGGAAGACCGGCTTTCGCGCGGGGCGCGGGTGTGGTATCGTTGCCCCCGGCGTTCTTTTTGATCGTTTACCCTCGTCCCAGGAGCGTCCCGATGAAGGTGGAGCCGCAGGCGGAGCACCGGTGGCTGGAGAAGCTGGCCGGCGAGTGGACCTCCGAGTGGGAGGCGTCGCCCGGGGAGGGGCAGCCGCCCCGGACCTTCCGGGGGACGCTGAGCGCGCGCGTGCTGGGCGGGGTCTGGCTCCTGGCCGAGGGGCGGAACGAGGAGCCGGACGGGAGCACCTCGACGACGGTGATGACGCTCGGCTACGACCCCGTGAAGGGGCGCTTCGTGGGCACCTTCGTGGCGACGATGATGCCGTACCTGTGGGTCTACGACGGCGCGCTGAACGCGGCCGGCACGGCGCTGGAGCTCGACGCCACGGGCCCCAGCTTCTCGGGCGACGGGTCAATGCAGCCGTACCGCGACACCGTCGAGATCGCCGGCGACGACCACTGGGTCCTCCGCTCCAGCCAGCCCGGCGGCGACGGCGCGTGGGAGGAGTTCATGTCGATGCACTACCACCGGGCGGCGTGAGCGCGGCCGCGACATGAAGATCCAGTGCCCGTGCGGACACGAGGTCTCCGACGGCGGCGACGCGCTCCCCAACAAGGCGCACTTCATCGCCGACCAGGAGTGGGACGCGTTCTGGGACGCGGTCGACGCCGCCGTCGAGCGCTCCGGCCCCTCGCCGCGCGCCAGGGAGGCCGCCGTCATGCGGCTGCGCGGGCTGGGCCTCTTCCGCCAGGCCTGGCAGCGCAGCCAGTGCGGACGGCTGCTGCTGGACGACACGCCGACCACCGTCCGCGTCTTCACCCCCGAGCCGGGCGAGGAGTCCGCGCGCGTCCTCGGCCGCCGCGGACGATGAACGAAGGGCCGAGTGTCTCGCCGTCCGCGATGCGAGCGCTCGCCCTTCGTCTTCCGGACGTCCCCCGCTGGGTGGAGGCGCGCGACCTCCTCCTCCACGGCGACGGCGAGGTCACCGGCCTCGCGGAGACGCCGGAGCTCTCCTTCGTCGTCCGCGACCCCGAGACGGGCTTCGTCGCGGTGGTCGGGACGCCGGACGAGGGCGCCGTCCGCGCCGCCGCCCGGCCGGACGCCCCCGGCGCCGTCGTCGTCGCGGCGCCGGAGGAGGGGGCGCGGCTCGCCCGCCTCCTCCCCGGCTGGAGGGGCACCCGCGCCCGCCTCCACCTCCTGGGCGATTCACCCACCCTCCCCGACCCCGCCCCCGGCCAGGCCGGCTTCCTCGACCCCGCGGCGCTCGACACGCTCCCGCTTCCGGACGAGCTGCGGTGGGAGCTGCGGATCGCGGCGCGGCACTCCCCCATCGCCGCGACGCTCGCCGGCGGGCGCCCCGTCTCCTTCTGCTACGCGGGCGCGATCACGGAATCGCTGTGGGACGTCTCCATCGACACGCTACCCGGGCACCGGCGGCACGGGTACGCGGCCCTCTGCGTCGCGCACATGATCCGCCACATGCGGGGACAGGGAAAGCAGCCTGTCTGGGGCGCGGTGGAGGAGAACCCGGCCTCGTGGCGCCTGGCCGCCAAGCTCGGCTTCGTCCCGGTGGACGAGCTGGCGTTGTTCGAACCGCGGGAGTAATACCGGTTCCCCCTGGACGAAACGTGCAGAGAAAGACGAGAGGTGGTCGCATCCGGGAGAGAAAGGCCCGCGTTCCACCGTGGAGCCAGAGGCGGAGATGAGCATCGAAATTTTTTCGAAGAGGCCCCTTCGGTCCTTCATCGGGCCGATCCGCGTCCGCCCGCCGCGCCCGCGCCTTCCAAGCATCGCAAACCACGGGATCAGGAGGGTCGGCGCGGAAGCCGGCCCCTGCTCCACATCCCCCCGATCACGCAGTTGGCACCGCCTGGGCGAGCACGAGACCCCGATCGTGGGCGAGATCGATTTCACAATCCGATGCGGCATCGGGGATAAGAGCGGCTCGTGTCACCCGGCACGCGATCGAGCGCCGATCTGATCGACCCCACGCACACAGCGCCTCGGAAGCCCGACAACTAGACAGGCTGCGCAGATCCACAGCCTTCCACGGCTCTCGTCGGGATCTTTTTGTGCCACCGACCGAGTGCGTACTCGCTGCCCCCGAGCGCACGCTCTGATTCGACCCCATGCCGGGACCACGAAAACTGCTGCGCCAGGTGGTTGCAGGCGGAGCACCGATCTCCGTGCTCCGTATCGACTTCTGCCGTCACGAAAAGTGGCAGAGAGTACACGCCAAACACCTACCTGTCCACGCGCGCCGACATTCCGGTCATACATTGACAGAGCAAGCGGCTTCTTACACTTTCTTATCGCGCCGCAAAACTAGATCGACGATGGTAGACGGAGCCCGCACGGGGCGGCCGATTCGGCCGCCCCGCGCCGCGATCCGTCGTCTCCGCGTCCGTCCGGCGCCCGTTCGGTCAGCTCTCGAACCCGCGAAATCGGAGGGCCGCCCCGCCCCCCGCGCCCTCCTCTGCGAACCACGCCGGAGCCGAGCCCGAAGATGGGAGTCCTGGAGACCCTCGAGCCGCTTCCTCGCGACGCGGCCGCCGCCCGCGCCGTTTCGGCCGCCGCAGATGCGGGAGGTGTGCCCCTCGTCCACGTCTGGAACGACACCGCCCGCGACTTCGGCGCGGACGCGTGCGTCCACGCGCTGGTGGAGGCGCAGGCGCGGCGCACCCCCCACGCCGCGGCCGTCGCCTGCGACGGGGTGACGCTCACCTACGCCGAGCTCGACGCGCTCGCCAACCGCGCCGCGCGGCTCCTCCGCCGCCACGGGGTGGGCCCGGACGTCCTCGTGGGCGTCCACATGGAGCGCGCGCCCGAGCTGGTGGTGGCGATGCTGGCGGTGCTGAAGGCGGGCGGCGCCTACGTCCCCCTCGACCCCGCGTACCCGCGGGCGCGCGTGGAGGCCATGCTGGCCGACACCCGCGTCCCCGTCCTCGTCACCCAGGCGCGCCTCCTGGGCCGCGTCGACCCTCGCGGCGCCACCGTGCTGGCCCTCGACGGCGACTGGGGCGCGCTGGAAGGGGAGCCGGACGAGGCGTTCGAGCCGGGAGTCACGCCGGAGAACCTGTCGCACGTCATCTACACGTCGGGGTCGACGGGGACGCCCAAGGGGGTGCAGATCCGCCACGCCGCCGTGGCCACGCTGGTCCGCTGGGCCCCCGAGGCGCTGGGAATCGGGGAGGGGACCTCCGTCCTCGCCTCGACCTCCGTCTCCTTCGACGTCCACGTGGCCGAGACGTGGGTCCCGCTCTCGCTGGGCGCGCGGATCGTCGTCGTCCCCAACGCCCTCCACCTGGCGTCGCTCCCCGCGGGCGAGCCGGTGGAGGTGGCGTCGATGGTCCCCTCGGCGGCGGCGGAGCTCCTGCGGACGGGGGGGATCCCGCCGTGCGTGCGGGGCCTCAACCTGGGCGGCGAGCCGCTGCGCGACGAGCTGGCCCAGGCGCTCTACGCCCTCCCCCACGTGGAGCGCGTCCTCAACCTCTACGGGCCCACCGAGGACACCACCTACTCCACCTTCCACGTGGCGGCGCGCGGGAGCGGCCGGCCGATGCCCGTCGGGCGGCCGGTCGCCAACACGCGCGTCTACCTCCTCGACGACGCCCTCGTCCCCGTCGCCGACGGCGAGACGGGCGAGGTGTGGATCGCGGGCGACGGGCTGGCGCGCGGCTACCTGGGGCGCCCCGCCGCCACCGCCGAGCGCTTCGTCCCCTCCCCCTTCGGCCCCGCGGGGGCGCGGATGTACCGCACCGGCGACCTGGGGAAGGCGGGGAGCGACGGGCTCATCGACTGCCTGGGGCGCGTCGACCACCAGGTGAAGGTGCGCGGCCACCGCGTGGAGCTGGGCGAGGTGGAAGCCGCCCTCCGCCGCCACCCCGCCGTCGCCGACGCCGTCGCCGCCGTCCGCGAGGACGCGCCGGGCGACCGGGTGCTGGTGGGCTACGTCGTCGCCCGCGACGGCGCCGCGCCGCCGGCCTCGGCCGAGCTGCGGACGTACGTGAAGGAGCGGCTCCCCGAGTACATGGTCCCCTCGGCCGTCGCCGTCCTCGGCGCGCTCCCCCGCCTCCCCAACGGGAAGGTGGACCGCGGCGCGCACCCGCCCCTCCAGGCCGCGGCCCGGGCCGGGCGGGAGTACGTGGCGCCCCGGACGCCGGCGGAGGAGACCGTCTGCCGGATCTGGGAGGAGGTGCTGGGGGTGGAGCGCGTGGGGGCCGAGGACGACTTCTTCGACCTCGGCGGACACTCCCTTCGCGCCACGCAGGTGACCTCGCGCATCCGCGCCACGCTCGGCGCGCGCCTCCCCCTCCTGGCCGTCTTCGAAGCGCGGACGCCGGCCGCGCTGGCGCGGGTGGTGGAGCGCGGCGGGGCGATGGGCGACGTCGACGTGCCGCCGCTGGTGCGGGTGGATCGCCACCGGCCCCTTCCGCTCTCCTTCTCCCAGCAGGCCATCTGGTTCTTCCAGGAGCTCTCGCCGGGGATGAAGTCGTACAACTTCCAGGCGGCCACCCGCTTCGAGGGGCGCCTGGACGTGGACGCCCTGGCCCGCGCGCTCACCGAGATCGTCCGCCGCCACGAGATCTTCCGCACCGTCTTCGTCGCGGTCGACGGCCTCCCCCGGCAGCGGATCGAGGCGCCGTGGAAGGTCGAGCTCCCCGTCACCGACCTCCGCGGGCTGGACGAGGATTCGCGCGAGGCGGAGCTGGAGCGGCTCCTCCGGGCGGAGTTCCAGAAGCCGTTCGACCTGGGGCGCCTCCCGCTGATCCGCTGGACGCTCTACCGCACGGGCGAGGCGGAGCACGTCCTGGCGTCGGTGGAGCACCACTTCGTCCACGACGGGTGGAGCTTCGGGGTCTACCTCCGCGAGCTGGCGGCGCTCTACGCGGCGTACGGCGAGGGGCGCGAGTCGCCGCTGGCGGAGCCGGAGGTGCAGTTCGCCGACTACGCGGCGTGGCAGGAGGCGTGGATGCGCACCCCCGAGGCGGCGCGGCAGCTGGCGTACTGGAAGGGGAAGCTGGCCGGCCTCCCCCCCGCGCTGGAGCTCCCCGCCGACCGGCCGCGCCCGGCGGAGATGAGCTTCCGCGGGCGGACCCGGCGCCACCTCCTCCCGCCCGAGCTGGCGCGGGCGGCGCGCGGCTTCGCGAAGGAGCGGGGGGTGACGCTGTACATGACGCTCCTGGCGGCCTTCCAGGCGCTCCTCCACCGCTACACGGGCGAGGCCGACTTCGCCGTGGGCGGGGGCGTGGCCAACCGCAACGACCGCGCGGCCGAGGGCGTGATCGGGATGATCGTGAACACGGTGGCGCACCGCGCCGATCTCGGCGGCGACCCCACCGTGGCCGAGCTGATCGGCCGCGTGCGGGCGACGACCTTCGAGGCGTACGCGCACCGCGACGTCCCCTTCGGCGAGGTGGTGGAGGCGGTGCAGCCCGAGCGGCGGCTCAGCCACCTCCCCGTCTACCAGGTCGCCTTCTCCTTCCAGGACGTCCCGTATCCCTCGTTCGACCTGCCGGGTGCGCGGATGAGCGTCACCGAGGCGCTCTCCAACGAGTCGGCCAAGTTCGACCTCCAGGTCATCTCCATCCCCCGCGGCTCGCAGCGCGCGGACGGCGGCGACGAGGTGACGATGATCTGGGAGTACGCCACCGACCTCTTCGACGACGCCACGGTGGCGCGGATGGAGGCGCACTTCCGCGCCCTCCTCGCCGGGATGATCGCCCACCCCGAGGCCCGCGTCTCCGCCCTCCCGCTCGTCCCGGCGGACGAGCGCCGGACGCTCATCGACGAATGGAGCGGCCGCGAGACGCCGTATCCCCGCGCCACCGTCGGCCGGCTCTTCGCCGAGCGGGCCGCCGCCGCGCCGGAGGCCGTCGCCCTCGCCACGGAGCGCGACACGGTGACCTACGCCGCGCTCGACGCCGGGGCCAACCGCCTCGCCCGCCGCCTCCGCGCGCTGGGCGTCGTCCCCGGCACGCGCGTGGGGCTCTGCCTGGAGCGCTCGCCGGAGATGGTGGCGGCGACGCTCGCCATCCTGAAGGCGGGGGGCGCGTACGTCCCGCTCGACCCGTCGTACCCGGCCGAGCGGCTGGCCTTCATGCTCGCCGACACGGCCGTCCCCGTCCTCGTCACCGACTCCCGTCTCGCCGGGGCGCTTCCCGCGCACGACGCGAAGACGGTCTTCCTCGACCGCGACGTGGAGGCCTTCGCCGCCGAGTCGTCCGATCCGCTTCCGGTCGATACGACGCCCGAGTCCGTCGCCTACGTGATGTACACGTCGGGGTCGACGGGGACGCCGAAGGGGATCGAGGTGCCGCACCGCGCCCTCGCGCGGCTGGTGCGGGAGACGGACTGGATCGACGTCCGGCCGGACGACGTCTTCCTCCAGATGGCGCCCGCCTCCTTCGACGCGGCGACGCTGGAGATCTGGGCGCCGCTCCTGAACGGCGCGCGCCTCGCCCTCTACCCGGCCGAAGCGCCGTCGGTGGACGGGATCGCGCACGCGGTGGCCCGCCACGGCGTCACCGTCCTCTGGCTCACCGCCGGGCTCTTCCACCTCGTGGTGGACGAGCGGATCGGGAGCCTGCGCGGCGTCCGCACGCTGATCGCGGGCGGCGACGTCCTCTCCGTGCCGCACGTCCGCCGCGTCCTGGCGGAGCTCTCCGGGACCACGCTCGTCAACGGCTACGGGCCCACCGAGAATACGACGTTCACCTGCTGCCACACGGTCGAGGCGCTGGCGGAGGACGCGGCGAGCGTCCCCATCGGCCGCCCCATCGCGAACACGCGCGTCTACGTCCTGGACGCGCGGATGGAGCCCGCGCCCGTCGGCGTCCCCGGCGAGCTGTACGCGGGGGGCGCGGGGCTGGCGCTCGGCTACCTGAACCGCCCCGAGCTGACGGCGGAGAAGTTCGTCGCCGACCCCTTCCGCCCGGGCGGGCGGCTCTACCGCACGGGCGACCGGGCACGGTGGCGGCCGGACGGGACGCTGGAGTTCCTGGGCCGCGTGGACGCGCAGGTGAAGGTGCGCGGCTTCCGCATCGAGCCCGGCGAGGTCGAGGCCGCCCTCCGCGCGCACCCCGCCGTCGCCGACGCCGTCGTCGTCGTCCGCGACGACGCCGGGCAGCCGAAGCGCCTGGTGGCCTACGCCGTGGCCGAGGGGGCGGACGCGTCGCTCTCTTCGGAGCTGCGCGACCACCTCCGCGCGCGCCTCCCCGAGTACATGGTCCCCTCCGCCGTCGTCGTCGTCGACCGCCTCCCGCTCACCTCCAACGGGAAGGTCGACGCGCGCGCCCTCCCCGCGCCGGACGCCGCCCCGTCTCCCGACGCCGGCGCGGGACGCGAGCCGCGCGACGAGACGGAGCGCACGCTTGCCGCGCTCCTCGCCGCCGTCCTCCGCCGGGACGCGGTGGGCGTGGACGACAACTTCTTCGACCTCGGGGGCGACTCCATCCTCTGCATGCAGCTCGTCTCCCGGGCGCGCGAGGCGGGGCTCCCGCTGGCCACGCGCGACGTCTTCCAGCACCAGACGGTGGCCGCCATGGCCGCGGGGCTCCGCGCCGCCGCCGCCGTCGAACCGTCCCCCGTCTCCGCTTCGAACCCCGCCCCGCCCCCGGCGCTCGACGCCGCCGAGCTGGACGCGCTCCTGTACGCCCTCGGCGAGGCCGGGGAGGAAGGCACCGCCGCATGAACCCCGCGAACGTCGCCGACGCCTACGCGCTCACCCCCGTCCAGGAGGGGATGCTCTTCCACGCCCGGCTGGACCCCGCGGCGGGGGTGTACGTGGTGCAGCTCTGGACCCCGCTCCTGGGCCCCCTCGACGCGGCCGCCCTCCACGAGGCGTGGCGCTGGGCCGTGGCCCGCCACCCGTCGCTCCGCACCGGCTTCGTCTCGGCCGGGCTCCCCCGCCCCATGCAGGTCGTCCACCGCGAGGCCGCCCTCCCGTGGACGGAGCTGGACTGGCGCGGCCTGTCGGAGGACGAGCTCGAAGCGCGGAAGGCCGCCTTCCTCGCCGACGACCTGGCGCGGGGCTTCGACCTGGCCGCGCCGCCGCTGATCCGGCTGGCGCTGGCGCGCGTCGCGGACGACGAGCACCTCCTCTTCTGGACGCTCCACCACCTCGTCCTCGACGGGTGGTCGCACACGCGCGTCCTCCGCGAGGTGCTGGCGCGCTACGAGGCGCTGCGGACGGGGGTGGAGCACGACCCGGCCGCGCCGCGCCCGTACCGCGACTTCGTGGGCTGGCTCCAGGGCCAGGACGCGGCGCCGGCCGAGGCGTTCTGGCGCGCCGCGCTGGAGGGGGTGCGCGAGCCCACTCCTCTCGACGTCGACACGGCCGCGGGCGCGGAGGCGGGGACCGGCGCCCACGAGCGCGTCCTCGCGCCCGCGCTGGCGGACGCGCTGCGGGAGCGCGCGCGGACGCTGCGGGTGACGCTCGCCACGCTCTACCAGGGCGCGTGGGCGCTCGTCCTCTCGCGCTACGCGGGGGTGGACGACGTGGTGTTCGGCGCGGTGTCGGCGGGGCGGCCGGAGTCGCTCCCGGGCGCCGAGGCGATGGTGGGGATGTTCGTGAACACGCTCCCCGTGCGCGCGCCGGTCGAGCCCGAGTCCGCGGTCGGCCCATGGCTGGCCGCGCTCCAGGCGCGCCAGGCGGAGGCGCGCGGGCACGAGCACGTGGGGCTGGTGGAGGTGCAGGGGTGGACGGAGGTGCCGCGCGGGCGGCCGCTCTTCGAGAGCATCCTGGCCTTCGAGAACTTCCCCCGCGTCGAGGGCGCGGGGCCGGGCACCGGCGGCCTCACCGTCGGCCAGCTGGGCGGCGTCTCGCGCACCGGCTATCCCCTCACCCTCGTCGTCCACCCGGGCGAGGAGACGCTCCTCAAGGCGTACCACGACCGCGCGCGGATCGCGGACGCGGCGGCCGGGCGGCTGCTGGGACACCTGGAGGCGGCGCTGGAGGGAATCGCCCACGCGGCGCCGGAGACGCGGCTGGGGCAGATCGAGATCGTCCCCGCCGCCGAGCGCGACCGGCTCCTCGCCTGGGGGACGAACCTCCCCGCGGAAGACCCGGCGTCGTCCATCGTCGCCCGCTTCGAGGCGCAGGCGGCGCGGACGCCGGACGCGGTCGCCGCGGAGTATCCCGACGCGTCGCTCACCTACGCGGCGCTGGACGCGAAGGCGAACCGGATCGCGCGGCGGCTGGCGGCGCTCGGCGTCTCTCCCGGCGACCGCGTGGGCGTCGTCGCGGCCGCGTCGGCCGACACCATCGCGGCCCTCGCGGGGGTGCTGAAGGCGGGCGCGGCCGTCGTCCCCCTCGACCCCGGCTACCCGGCCGAGCGGCTGGCCTTCATGGCCGCCGACACGGAGGCGCGCGCCCTCGTCACCCGCGACGGCGCGCTGGCCGGCGTCGCGGCGGGGATCGCCGTCCTCGACCTGGCGCGCGACGCGGCGGCCGTCGACGCGGAGGACGCGGCTCCGCTGGGGATCGCGGTCGACCCCGCCTCCGCCGCGTACGTCCTCTACACCTCCGGGTCGACCGGCACGCCCAAGGGCGTCGTCGTCCCCCACGGCGGCGTGGTCCGCACGGTGGTGGGGAGCGACCACGTCCGCTTCGGGCCCGCGACGCGGGTGGCGCAGCAGGCGAACTTCTCGTTCGACGTGGCGATGTGGGAGGTGTGGGGCGCGCTGCTGAACGGCGGCGCCATCGTCGACGTCGCGCGCGAGGAGATGCTGTCGTCCGACTACGGGCGCGTCGTGCGCGAGCGGAGGATCACCACGGCGTTCGCCACCGTGCAGCTCTTCAACCGCCACGTCCGCGAGACGCCGGACGTCTTCGCCGCGATGGAGGACGTGCTGGTGGGCGGCGAGGCGCTGGACGCGGCGGCGATCCGCGCCTGCCTGGCGGGCGGCCCGCCGCGGCGCCTCCTGAACGCGTACGGACCCACCGAGTGCTCCGTCTACTCGGCGTGGCACCGGGTGACCGACGTCGCCCCCGGTGCGACGTCGGTCCCCATCGGCCGCCCGCTGGCCCACACGCGCCTCTACGTGGTGGACGCGCGCGGCCAGCTGGCGCCGCTCGGCGTGGCGGGAGAGCTGTGCGTGGGCGGCGGGCGCGTGGCGTCCGGATACCTGAACCGCCCCGAGCTGACCGCCGAGCGCTTCGTCCCCGACCCCTTCGCGGGAGACCCCGCCGCGAGGATGTACCGCACGGGCGACCGGGCGCGGTGGACGGACGGCGGCGTCCTCGAATACCTCGGCCGTCTCGACGGGCAGGTGAAGGTGCGCGGCTTCCGGATCGAGCCCGGCGAGGTCGAGGCCGCCCTCCGCGCGCACCCGGCGGTGGCCGACACCGTCGTCGTCGCCCGCGAGGACGCCCCCGGCGACCGCCGCCTCGTCGCCTACGTCGTGGCGAGGGACGGCGCGCGCGCCGACGCGGCCGAGCTGCGGGCGCAGCTGGCGCGGCGCCTCCCGGAGTACATGGTCCCCTCGGCGTTCGTCGCCCTCGGCGCGCTTCCGCTCAACCGCAACGGCAAGGTGGACCGCGCCGCCCTCCCCGCGCCCGAAGCGGCGGCGGACGAGACGGCGGGCGCCGCGCCGCGCGACGAGACGGAGGAGCTGCTGGCCGCCCTCTTCGCCGAGGTGCTGGGGGTGGAGCGGATCGGCGTCCGCGACTCGTTCTTCGACGCCGGCGGCCACTCGCTGAAGGCGATGCAGCTGGGCACGCGGGTCCGCGAGTCGCTGCGGATGGAGCTCCCCCTGCTCGCCCTCTTCGAGGACCCCACCGTCGCGGGGGCGGCCGAATGGCTCCGCGCGCGCGCGGCCGGCGCAGGGCGCCTGGAGCGCACCGCGCGCTTCGCCCGGCTGGTGCGCGCCATGGACGACGCCGAGGTCCGCGCCCGGCTCGACGACGCGGCCGGCGGCGCGAAGGGGCGCACCGAGGCCGCGCGGCGCCGCGAGCTCCTCGACCACTTCCTCCGCCAGGACGGCCTCGCCGCCGCGGGCGAGGGGGGAATCGTCCCCCGCGGCTACGGCGGCCCGGCCCCGCTCTCCTTCCCCCAGGAGCGCCTCTGGGTGGCCGACCAGCTCACCGGCGGCGGCGCCACCTACGTCGTCCCCACCGGCATCCGCATCCGCGGCGCGCTGGACGCGGGCGCCCTCGCCCGCGCCGTGGCGGAGATCGTCCGCCGCCACGACGCCCTCCGCACCACCTTCGCCGAGGCGGACGACGAGCCGGTGCAGGTCGTCCACCCGTATTCCGGCTTCGATCTCCCCGTCATCGACCTGACCGCCGTCTCCCCCGGCGAGCGGGACGCCGCGCTCGACGCGTGGGCGGAGGAGGAGGCGGCGCACCCCTTCGACCTCGCCGCCGGGCCCCTCTTCCGCGCGCGGCTCGTCCGGCTGGCGGACGACGACCACGCGCTCCTGGTCTCCCTCCACCACGTCGTCGCCGACGGGTGGAGCCTGGCCGTCCTCTTCCGCGAGCTGGACGCGCTCTACGCCGCCTTCCGCCGGGGCGAGCCGTCCCCCCTCGCGCCGCTCCCGGTGCAGTACGCCGACTTCGCCGCGTGGCAGCGGGCGCACGCGTCGGACGAGCGGATGGAGCGGGCCGTGGAGTGGTGGCGCGGCCGGCTCGGCGGGCTCCCCGAGGTGCTGGAGCTCCCGGCCGACCGCCCGCGCCCGGCGGTGGCGAGCCACGCAGGCGCCGTCCTCTCCATCCGCCTCCCCGCCGCGCTGGCGGAGAGCCTGCGCGAGCTGTCGCGGGGCGAGGGGGCGACGACGTTCATGGCGCTCCTGGCGGGGCTCGACGCCCTCCTCCACCGCTGGACGGGGGCCACGGACTTCGCGGTGGGGACGCCGGTGGCGGGGCGGACGTCGCCCGAGGTGGAGGGGCTGATCGGCTTCTTCGTCAACACCCTCGTCCTCCGCGCCGACCTCTCGGACGACCCCTCCTTCCGCGCCCTCCTCCGCCGCGCGCGGGAGACGACGCTGGACGCCTACGCGCACCAGGACGTCCCCTTCGAGCGGCTGGTGAACGCGCTGCGGCCCGAGCGGAGCCTGGGGCACGAGCCCTTCTTCCAGGTGGCGCTGGCCCTCCAGAACGCGGGCGAGCTCCGCCCGCGCCTCGATGGGGTGGAGGCCGGGCGGATGCGGGTCGCCTCGGCCGGCGCCCGCGCCGACCTCACCTTCTCGCTGGTGGAGGCCGACGGCGCCATCGAGGGGATCGTGGAATACGCCACCGACCTCTTCGACCGCGCCACGGTGGAGCGGATGGCCGCGCACCTCCGCGTCCTCCTCGCGGCCGCCGTGGCCGACCCCGACGCCCCGGTGTCGAGCCTTTCGATCCTCCCGGAGGACGAGCGGCGGACGCTCCTGGAGGAATGGAGCGGGCGTGAGCGCCCGTATCCGCGCGAGACGATCGACCGCCTCTTCGCCGCGCGGGCGAGCCAGGAGCCGGACGCCGTCGCGCTCGTCGACGGCGAGGAGACGATCGCCTACGCGGAGCTGGACGCGCGCGCCAACCGACTCGCCCGCCGCCTCCGCGCGCTGGGCGTCGCCGCCGGGACGCGGGTGGGACTCTGCCTGGAGCGGTCGGCCGCGTCGGTCACCGCCACGCTGGCCATCCTCAAGGCGGGGGGCGCCTACGTCCCGCTCGACCCGGCGTACCCGGAGGAGCGGCTGGCCTTCATGCTGGAGGACACCGCCGTCCCCGTCGTCGTCACCGACTCCCGCCTCGCCCCCGCCCTCCCCGCGCACCGGGCGGCGACGGTGCTGGTCGACCGGGACGCGGACGCCATCGCCGCCGAATCGTCCGAACCCCTCGACGCCGGGACGACCCCCGAGTCCGCCGCCTACGTGATGTACACGTCGGGGTCGACGGGGCGGCCGAAGGGGACCCTGGTGGCGCACCGGGGCGTCGTGCGGCTGGTGCGCGAGACGGACGTGGTGGAGGTGCGCCCGGGCGACGCCTTCCTCCACATGGCCTCGCCCTCGTTCGACGCGGCCACGCTGGAGGTGTGGGCGCCGCTCCTGAACGGCGGCCGCCTGGTGGTGCACGCCGAGTCGAAGCCCACGGTGGACGGCGTGGCGCGGGCGGTGGCCGAGCACGGGCTCACGGTCCTCTGGCTGAGCGCCGGCCTCTTCCACCTGATGGTCGACGAGCGCCCCGAGGCGCTCCGCGGCGTCCGGCACCTCACCGCCGGCGGCGACGTCGTCTCGGCCGACCACGTCCGCCGCGTCCTGGCCGCCTTCCCGGGCGTGCGGGTGACGAACGGCTACGGGCCGACGGAGAACACCACCTTCACCTGCTGCCACCACGCCGACGCGCCGCCTCCGGAGGGGGTGAATCTCCCCATCGGGCGCCCCGTCGCCAGCACCCGCGTCTACGTCCTCGACGCGCGGATGGCGCCGGTCCCCATCGGCGTGGCGGGCGAGCTGTACGCGGGGGGCGCCGGCCTGGCGCTCGGCTACCTGAACCGCCCCGAGCTGACGGCCGAGAAGTTCGTCCCCGACCCCTTCTCCCCCGACCCCGCGGCGCGCCTCTACCGCACCGGCGACCGCGTGCGGTGGCGTGCGGACGGGAGCGTCGAGTTCCTCGGCCGCGCCGACACGCAGGTGAAGGTGCGCGGCTTCCGCGTGGAGCCCGGCGAGGTCGAGGCCGCCCTCCGCGCCCACCCGCGGGTCCGCGACGCCGTCGTCACCGTCCGCGAGGACGCGCCCGGCGACCGCCGCCTGGTGGCCCACGCCGCCACCGACGCCGGCGCGGCCGCGCTCCGCGCCTTCCTGGCCGAGCGCCTCCCCGACTACATGGTCCCCTCGGCCGTGGTGGCCATGGACGCCCTCCCGCTGACCGCGAACGGGAAGGTGGACCGCCGCGCCCTCCCCGCGCCGGAGTGGGCGGGCGAGCCCGACGGCTACGTCCCCCCCCGCACCGCGACGGAGGAGGCGCTGGCCGGGCTCTGGAGCGAGGTCCTGCACGTGGCCCGCGTGGGCGCGCACGACGACTTCTTCGCGCTCGGCGGGCACTCGCTCCTCGCGACGCGGGTGCTCTCCCGCGTCCGCCGCGTCTTCGAGGTGGAGCTCGGGGTGCGCGTCCTCTTCGAGGCGCCCACGCTGGCCCGCCTGGCGCCGAAGGTCGACGAGGCGCGGGGCGCCGAGACGCTCGCCGCCGCGCCGCCGGTGCGCCCCGTCCCCCGCGGCGGCGCCCTCCCGCTCTCGTTCGCGCAGCAGCGGCTCTGGTTCCTCGACCGGCTGGAGCCCGGGAGCACGCGCTACAACGTCCCCGTCGCCCTCCGCCTGTCGGGCCCGCTCGACGTCGCGGCGCTGGAGAAGGCCGTCGACCGGGTCGTCCGCCGCCACGAGGCGCTGCGGACCACCTTCGCGGCAGTCGAGGCCGACGCGGTGCAGGTGATCGCCCCGCCGTCGGCCTTCACCCTCGCCGTCGAGCCGATCGAGGACGCCGACGACGGGGAAGCGGAGGCGCTCCGCCGCGCCCGCGCCGAGGCCGACGCGCCCTTCGACCTGGCGCGGGGGCCCCTCTTCCGCGCCCGCCTCCTCCGAATGGGGGCGGAGGAGCACGTCCTGCTGATGACCACCCACCACACCGTGGCCGACGGGTGGAGCATCGGCCTCCTCTTCCGCGAGCTCTCGGCGCTCTACGCCGCCTTCGCGGAAGGGCGCCCCTCGCCGCTGGCGCCGCTCCCGGTGCAGTACGCCGACTTCGCCGCCTGGCAGCGCGGCGTGCTGGGCGACCACGTCCTCGACGCCCAGCTGGAGTGGTGGCGCGCGGCGCTGGCCGGGGCGCCGGCGCTCCTGGAGCTCCCCACCGACCACCCGCGCCCCTCGGCCCCCGCGCACCGCGGCGCCACCGCGCGCGCCCGCCTCCCCCGCGAAACGGCGGCCGCGCTGCGGACGCTGGGGCGGCGCGAGGGGGTCACGCTCTTCATGTCGCTCCTGGCGGCGTACCAGGCGCTCCTGGGCCGCTGCGCGGGGCAGGACGAGGTGGTGGTGGGCTCGGCCATCGCCGGGCGGACGCGGGGCGAGACGGAGGGGGTGGTCGGCGACTTCGTCAACATGCTGGCGCTCCGCGCCGACCTCTCGGGCGACCCCACCTTCCGCGAGCTCCTGCGCCGGGTGCGCGAGACCACGCTGGGGGCGTACGCCCACCAGGACCTCCCCTTCGAGCGGCTGGTGGAGGCGCTCCACCCCGAGCGGAGCCTCCAGCACTCGCCCGTCTTCCAGGCGTACTTCGTCCTCCACGGCGCCTACTTCGACGTCCCGGACTTCCCCGGGCTCCGCGTGGCGCGCGTGGTGGTGGAGGAGACGCAGGCCAAGTTCGACCTCTCCCTCTCCGCCACCGAGGGCCACGACGGGATCGGGCTGGCGCTCCACTACGACCGCGACCTCTTCGAGCCGGCCACCGCCCGCCGCCTCCTCGGCCAGCTCGTCCGCCTCCTCGCCGCCGCCGCCGCCGACCCCGGCCGCCCCCTCTCCGCGCTCACCACGGTGACGGAGGAGGAGCGCGCCCGGATCGCCGCGTGGGAGGCCGGTCCTCCCCTGGCGGACTCGATCGCTCCCTGGCCCGCGCAGGTCGCCGCCCGCGTCCGCGAGGCGCCGGAGGCCGTCGCCCTCGTCCACAGCGGCGACGTGGTGACGTACGCGGAGATGGACGCGCGGGCGAACCGGCTGGCGCGCCACCTCCGCCGCCTCGGCGTCGGCCCGGAATCGCGCGTGGGCCTCTGCCTGGCGCGGACGCCGGAGCTGGTGGTCTCGCTGCTGGGCATCCTCCGCGCGGGCGCGGCGGCCGTCCCCCTGGAGCCGCACTTCCCGCCCGCGCGCATCGCCTCGGTGCTGGCGGACGCGGGCGCCGGGTGGGTCGTCGGCACCGCGGCCACGCTGGAGCCGGTCGCGATCCCGGAGGCCTGCCGTCCGATCCGGCTGGACGAGGCGGCGACGAAGACGGCGGTCGATTCGGAATCGCCCGAAGATCCGAAGGTGGAGCTCCATCCCGATTCCGTCTGGGCCGTCTTCTACACCTCCGGGTCGACCGGCAAGCCCAAGGGGGTGATGGTCCGCCACGCCTCGCTGGCGTCGTTCGCGGCGTGGATGCGCGAGCGATTCCCGCTGGAGACGGGCGAGCGAGTGCTGGCGGCGACGTCGGTGTGCTTCGACGTGCACGTGGCCGAGGTGCACCACGCGCTCGCCGCGGGCGGGACGCTGGTGATCGTGGAGAACGCCCTCTCGCTGGCCGAGCTCCCGGCGGACGCCGGGTTCGCGCAGGCGGCGATGGTCCCCACCGCGGCGCGCGAGCTCCTGTCGCTGGGCCGCTTCCCCGCGGGCGTGCGGCGCGTCCTCCTGGCGGGCGAGCCGCTTCCCGACGACCTGGCGCGCGCCCTCTTCGGCGCGGGCGTCCGCGAGGTGCACAACCTCTACGGGCCCACCGAGGACACGACGTACTCCACGCATAGTCCGCTGGCCCCGGGCGAGCGCGTCACCATCGGCCGCCCCTTCCACGGCCGGCGCGTCTACGTCCTCGACGGGCGCCTCGAGCGCGTCCCCGTGGGCGTGGTGGGCGAGATCTACCTGGCGGGGTGCGGGCTGGCGCGCGGCTACCTGGGGCGTCCCGGGCTCACCGCCGAGCGCTTCGTCCCCGACCCGCACGGCCCGCCGGGGTCGCGGATGTACGCCAGCGGCGACCGCGGGCGGTGGCTCGACACGGGCGAGCTGGGCTTCGCGGGGCGCGCCGACTTCCAGGTCAAGCTCCGCGGCTTCCGGGTGGAGCCCGGCGAGGTCGAGAACGTCCTCCGCGAGCACCCCGCCGTCCGCGACGCGGTGGTGGCGGCGCGGGGGAGCGACGCCGCGCGGCGCCTGGTGGCGTGGGTGGCCGCTGCCGAAGGCGAGCACCCCGATCCCGTCGACCTCGCCGCCTGGGTCAAGGGGCGCCTCCCCGCCTACATGGTCCCCGCCGCGGTGGTCGTCATGGACGCCCTCCCCCGCACCGCCACCGACAAGGTCGACCGCAACGCCCTCCCCGAGCCGGTGCTGGAGGCCGAGGAGCGGCCCTACCTCCCGCCGCGGACGGCGACGGAGGCCGGGATCGCCGAGGTGTGGGCGGAGGTCCTGGGCGTCGAGCGGGTGGGCGCGGACGACGACTTCTTCGCGCTGGGCGGGCACTCGCTGGGCGCCATGCACGCCTGGGCGAAGCTCCGCGAGCGCTTCGGCGTGGAGCTTCCCCTCCGCGCCCTCTTCGAGCACCCCGCGCTGGAGGCGCTGGCCCGCGCCGTCGACGCCGCCGCCCCGGTCGAGCCGGAGGCGGCCGAAAGCCCCGTCACCGCGCGGAGCCGGAGCGTGCGCGCGGTGCGGATCGCCCCCGCCGCCGCCGAGTCGGCGGGCGTGTCGGAAGGAGGAGACGACTGATGAGCGTGGACGTGATCGAGACGGTGGCCGATTCGGCCCTCGACGGGGGGATGGTGGACGCGTACGTGGTCCCCGTCTCCTTCGCCCAGGAGCGGCTCTGGCTCCTCGACCGGATGGACCCGGGGAAGACGGCGTACGTCGTCCCCCTGGCGCTGCGGCTGCGCGGCGCGCTGGACGCGGGCGCCCTCCAGCGCGCGTGCGACGAGCTGGCGCGCCGCCACGAGTCGCTGCGCACCGTCTTCCAGTGGATCGACGACGGCCCCATGCAGGTCGTCCTCCCCGACGCCGCGCTCCCCGTCCGCCGCGTCGATCTCTCCGCGACCGCCGCCGATGCGCGCGAAGGCGAGCTGCGGCGCCGGCTGGCGGAGGAGACGGCGCGGCCGTTCGACCTGGCGCAGGGGCCGCTGGTCCGCGCGCGGCTGTACCGGCTGGGCGAAGCGGACCACGTCCTCCTCCTCCACCTCCACCACATCGTCACCGACGGGTGGTCGAACGGCGTGATCGTGGGCGAGCTGGCGGCGCTCTACACCGCGTTCGCGCGGGGCGGATCGTCCCCCCTCCCCGAGCCGGAGCTCCAGTACGCGGACTATGCCGAGTGGCAGCGCGAGCAGCTGGAGGGCGCGCGGCTGGAGCGGCAGCTCGCCTGGTGGACGGCGGCGCTGGCCGGCGCCCCCGCCCTCCTGGAGCTCCCGGCCGACCGCCCGCGCCCGCCCGTGCAGTCCGGCCGCGGCGCGGTGGAGCGCTTCGCCCTGCCGCCCGACGCGCTCGACGCGGTCCAGGCGCTCGCCCGGGCGGAGGGCGCCACGCCGTTCATGGTCCTCCTCGCCGCCTTCCAGGCGCTCCTGGGGCGGTACGCGCGGCAGGACGACGTGGTGGTGGGCACCCCGGCGGCCAACCGCGCGCGGCCGGAGACGCACGGCGTGGTGGGCTTCTTCGTGAACACGCTGGCGCTGCGGGGCGACCTCTCGGGCGACCCGTCGTTCCGCGCGCTCCTGCGGCGCGTCCGCGAGACGACCCTGGGCGCCTTCGCGCACCCGGACCTCCCCTTCGAGCGGCTGGTGGACGCGCTGAAGGCCCCGCGCTCGGCGGCGCACGCCCCCGTCTTCCAGGCGATGTTCATCCTCCAGAACACCCTCGAGACGGCCCTGTCCTTCCACGGGCTCGGCGCGGAGCGGATGGAGCTCGACGCCGCGCACGCGCCCTTCGACGTCACGCTGGGGCTGCGGGCGCGCGGCGGGGGGCTGGAAGGGGCGCTGGAGTACGACGCGGCGCTCTTCGACCCCGCCACCGCGCGGCGGATGATCGCCCACTACCGGCGCCTCCTCGAGGCCGCCTGCGCCGCGCCCGACACATCCCTCTCCGCGCTGCCGTGGATGACGGCGGGCGAGGTCGATTCCGCCCTCCGCGCCTGGGAGGGCCCCGCGCTCCCCGTCGCGCCGGAGACGATCCACGCGCGGATCGCGAGGCAGGCGGCGCGGACGCCGGAGGCCGTCGCGATCGACGGAGGCGCGGAGCGGTGGACGTACGCGGAGCTGGAGGCGCGGGCGAACGGGATCGCGCGCGGTCTCCGCGCCCACGGCGTGCGCCCCGGCGTCCTGGTCGGCGTCCGCGCGGAGCGGAGCCCGGGCGCGGTCGCCGCCATCCTCGCGGTGCTGAAGGCGGGCGGCGCGTATCTGCCGATCGACCCCGCGTACCCGGCCGAGCGGCAGGCGTACATGCTGGCCGACAGCGGCGCCCCCCTCCTCCTCGACGCCACCGGCGCCGGCGCCCCCGCGGGCTTCGCCGGCCGCGTCCTCTCCCCGGCCGACCTCGTCGGATCGGCCGAGGCGGAATCGGAGCCGATCGAAGACGCCGCCGACCCGCGCGACCTCGCCTACGTCATCTACACCTCCGGCTCCACGGGGCGGCCCAAGGGGGTGATGGTGCCGCACCACGCGCTCGTCGCCTACGTGGACGCCGCGCGCGAGGCGTACGCGATGACGGCGGACGACCGCTCGCTCCAGTTCGCCCCGCTCTCCTTCGACTCCAGCGTCGAGGAGCTCTTCGCCCCGCTGACCTGCGGCGCCGCCGTGGTCCTCCGCGACGGGGCGATGCTGGAGTCGGTCGACGGATTCTGGCGCGCCTGCGAGCGCCAGGCGCTCACCATCGCCACCCTCCCCACCGCCTACTGGCACGAGGTGGCGGCGGCGCTGGAGCGGTCACCCGTCGATCCGCCGTCGTCGCTCCGCGCGATGATCGTCGGCGGCGAGCGCGCCCTCCCCGAGCGCGTGGCGGCGTGGCGGCGCGTCGTCGGCGACCGCGTCCGGCTGCTGAACAGCTACGGGCCGACGGAGACGACGGTCGCCGCGACGCTGCACGAAGTCGGCGCGGACGACGAGGCGTCCGTCCCCATCGGCCGCCCGCTGTCGAACACGCGGGTCCGGGTGCTCGACGCCACGCTCCGCCCCGTCCCCCCCGGCGTCCCCGGCGAGCTCTTCGTGGGCGGCGCGGGCGTGGCGCGCGGCTACCTCGGCCGCCCGGCCACCACCGCCGAGCGCTTCGTCCCCGACCCCTTCGCCTCCACGCCGGGAGACCGCCTCTACGCCACGGGCGACCTGGCGCGGTGGAGGCCCGACGGGACGCTGGAGTACCTGGGGCGCACCGACGACCAGGTGAAGGTGCGCGGCTTCCGCGTGGAATTGGGGGAGATCGAGGCCCTCCTCCGCCGCCTGGCGGGCGTGCGCGACGCCGTCGCCGCCGTCCGCGAGGACGCGCCGGGCGACCGGCGGCTGGTGGCGTACGTCGTCCTCGCGGACCCGGAGACGCCGGTCGATGGACTGCGCGACGCCCTCCGCCGCGACCTCCCGGCGTACATGGTCCCCTCGGCGTTCGTCGCGCTCGATGCCCTCCCCCTCTCCCCCAGCGGCAAGGTGGACCGCAGGGCCCTCCCCGCGCCCCGGGTGGAACGTTCGGCGACCGGACCGCTGTCGAGGGCGGAGGCCGCCGTGGCCGCGCTCTGGCGCGAGGTGCTGGGCGGGGCCGCGGTGGGGGCCGACGACAACTTCTTCGACCTGGGGGGCAACTCGCTCCTCCTGATCCGCCTGGCCGCCCGCATCGCCGAGACGACGGGGAAGGCGGCGACGGCGGTGGAGCTCTTCCGCTACCCCACCGTCCGCGCGCAGGCCGCCTGGCTGGGCGGCGGCGGCGAGGAAGCGGAGGACACGGAGGCGAAGGCGCGCGCCGACCGGCTCCGGCAGGGCCAGGGCCGGCTCCAGGCGCTCAAGGGCCTCCGCCGCGCGCCGGTGTGACGTCGATTGGCAGGAACCCGAGATACCTGAAGGAACCGACGAGATGAGCCCCATCGATTCGCGAGAGCCCACCGGCGCCGAGATCGCCGTGATCGGGATGTCCGGCCGCTTCCCCGGCGCGCCCGGCGTGGACGCGCTGTGGCGGAACCTGCTGGGCGGCGTCGAGAGCGTCCGCGCCTTCACCGACGACGAGCTCCGCGCGGCCGGCGTGGGCGACGCGGAGCTGGCGAGCCCGGGCTACGTCCGCGCCGCCGGGTGGGTGGAGGGCGCCGACCTCTTCGACGCGCCCTTCTTCGGCTTCGCCCCGCGCGAGGCGGAGACCACCGACCCGCAGCAGCGGATCTTCCTGGAGTGCGCCTGGGAGGCGATGGAGGACGCGGGGTACGCGCCCTCGAAGCACGCGGGGAGCGTCGGCGTCTACGCGGGGACCGCCGCCAGCGCCTACTTCCTGGAGAACCTGCTGCCGTACCGCGCCCTCCTGGCCGACGGCGCGGGGTTCGACCTGATGGTGGGGAACGACAAGGACTTCCTCCCCACCCGCGTGTCGTACAAGCTGGGCCTCCGCGGCCCCTCGGTGGCGGTGCAGACGGCGTGCTCCACCTCCCTCGTCGCCATCCACACGGCGTGCCGCGCCCTCCTGGGCGGCGAGTGCGACCTGGCGCTGGCGGGCGGCGTCTCGGTGCACCACGTCAAGCCGCGCGGCTACCCCTTCCGCGACGGCGGCATCCTCAGCCCCGACGGCCACTGCCGCGCCTTCGACGCCGACGCGAAGGGGACGGTGGGCGGCGGCGGGGCGGGGGTCGTCGTCCTCAAGCGGCTGGAGGAGGCGCTGGCCGACGGCGACACCGTGCACGCCGTCATCCTGGGGACGGCCATCAACAACGACGGCGCCGCCAAGGTGGGGTACATGGCCCCCGGCGCCGACGGCCAGGCCGCCGTCATCGCCGACGCCCTCGCCGTGGCCGCGGTGGACGCGCGCTCGGTGAGCTACGTCGAGGCGCACGGCACCGGGACGCCGCTGGGCGACCCCGTCGAGGTGGCCGCCCTCACCCGCGCCTACCGCGCCCACACGTCCGACCGCGGCTTCTGCGCGCTGGGGTCGCTGAAGACCAACCTGGGGCACCTCGACTGCGCGGCCGGGGTGGCGGGGCTCATCAAGGCCGTCCTCGCGCTGCGCCACCGGACGATCCCCGGCACCGTCCACTTCCGGACGCCCAACCCCAAGCTGGAGCTGGAGCGCTCCCCCTTCTACGTCGCCGCCGAGACGGCGCCCTGGAAGGGGGACGGCCCCCGCCGCGCCGGCGTCTCCTCCTTCGGCATCGGCGGCACCAACGCGCACGCCGTCCTCGAGGAGGCGCCCGCCCCCGCCCCGCGCCGGGGGACGCCGCGCCCCGTCCAGCTCCTCGTCCTCTCCGCCCGCACCGAGGCGGCGCTGGAGCAGGCGCGGAAGAACCTCGTCGCGCGGATCGAGGCCAATCCCACGCTCGACCTGGCCGACGCCGCCTTCACCCTCCAGCTCGGCCGCGCGGAGTTCGACTGGCGCCTCGCCGTCCCCGCCGCGGCGGCCGAGGACGCGGTGCGGGCGCTGGACTCGGCGCGCGGAAGCCTGGCGGGGAAGGACCGCCCGGTCGCCTTCCTCTTCCCCGGCCAGGGCGCGCAGCACGTGCGGATGGCGGCGGCGGCGTACGCCTCCGAGCCCGTCTTCCGCGAGGCGCTCGACCGCTGCGCGGATCTCCTCCGCGCCGACCTCGGCCTCGACCTCCGCGCCGTCCTCTTCCCCCGCGACGGAGAGGAAGAAGCGGCGACGGAGCGGCTGGGCCAGACCGCCGTCACCCAGCCCGCGCTCTTCGCGGTCGAGTACGCCCTCGCCCAGCTCTGGGAGTCGTGGGGCGTGCGGGCCGACGCGATGTTCGGCCACAGCGTCGGCGAGTTCGTGGCCGCGTGCCTGGCGGACGTCTTCTCGCTGGAGGACGCGCTGAAGCTGGTGGCGGCGCGCGGGCGGCTGATGCAGTCGCTCCCCGCGGGCGCCATGCTCGGCGTCTTCCTCTCCGAGGCGGAGCTCCTCGCGCGCCTCCCGGCGGGGATCGACCTCGCCGCGGTGAACGGCGACGCGACGTGCGTCGTCTCCGGCCCCACCGGCGACGTCCGCGCCTTCGAGGCCGCGCTCTCGGCCGACGGCGTGGAGTGCCGGCGGCTCCACACGTCGCACGCCTTCCACTCGGGCATGATGGACCCGGCGGTGGCGCCCTTCCGCGAGCTGGTGCGCCGCGCGGCGCCGCGCCCGCCCGCGCGTCCGTACGTCTCCGCGCTCACGGGGACGTGGATCACGGCGGAGGAGGCGGCGGACGCGGACTACTGGGCCCGCCAGCTCCGCGCGCCCGTCCGCTTCCGCGACGGCGTGGCGGCGCTCCTGGAGGCCGAGGGGCGCGTCCTCCTCGAAGTCGGCCCCGGGCGGACGCTGGGCACCCTCGTCCCCCGCGGCGGCACGCACGCGGTTTTGGCCTCGCTCCCCCATCCGAAGGACGCGCACGACGACGCCCGCGCGCTGATGGACGCGGTGGGCCGCCTGTGGAGCGAGGGCGTGGCGATCGACTGGGCCGCCTTCGCCGAGGGGCGCGGCGGGCGGCGCGTCTCCCTCCCCACGTACCCGTTCGAGCGGCGCCGCTACTACATCGAGGCGCCGGCCTTCACCGGGCAGCCGGTCACCTCGCTCCCCCCGTCGTCGCACGACGAGGTGGAAGCGGAGGCGGACGCGCACGCCCGCCCGGCGCTGCGGACGGCGTACGTGCCGCCCTCGTCGCGGGTGGAGGAGGCGATCGCGGAGGTGTGGGAGGAGCTGCTGGGGACGGCGCGGGTGGGGGTCGAGGACGACTTCTTCGAGCTGGGCGGCCACTCGCTGCTGGCGACGCGGGTGATCAACCGCATCCGGACGATGTTCGGGATCGAGGTCCCGCTCGACGCCGTCTTCCAGAACCCCACCGTCGCCGCCCTGGCCGCCGACGTCGAGGAGCGCCTCCTCGCCGCCGTCGAGGCCATGAGCGACGAGGAAGTCCTCAACGCCCTTTAAACGGCGAATCTCTCACAGGGGGCACAGGGGACACAGGGGAGCTTCGGGCGCGCACCGGCCCCCCCCGTGTCCTCCGTGCCCCCTGTGAGAGACCCTCCGCCGGACCGGACCCTCGCGCAATCGACGGCACGACGCGAAAGGGCTTGCTGGAGGGGCGGCGGCGGAGTCATGTTCATTCCGTCGCGACCCTCCCCAACACTTCCAGTCCCCGCCATGACCGCACGACTCCCGCTCCTCGCGGCGCTCGTCCTGTGCCCCGCGGCGGCCGCCGCGCAGGACGGCGGCCCGCACGCCGGCCACGCCCCGCCCACGGCCCGCGTCGCCCGCGCCACCGGCCCCGTCTCGCTCGACGGGCGCCTCGACGACGCGGCCTGGGGCGCCGCCGAGCCGGTGACCGCCTTCACCCAGGTCGACCCCGAGGAGGGGCGGCCGGCCAGCGAGGCCACCGAGGCCCGCATCCTCTACGACGACGAGGCGCTGTACGTGGGCGTGCGGCTCGCCGACCACGGGCGGGTGCGCACCCGGCTGGGGCGGCGCGACATGGCGCTGGGCGACGCCGACTGGGTGGCGGTGTCCATCGACTCGTACCACGACCACCAGACGGCCTTCGGCTTCTGGGTCAACCCCTCGGGGGTCCGCCGCGACGCCACCCGCACCGACGAGGGCGAAGACCTCTCGTGGGACGCCGTCTGGGCCGCCGAGGCGCGCGCCGACAGCGGCGGGTGGACGGCCGAGCTCCGCATCCCCTTCTCGCAGCTCCGCTTCAACCCCCAGGAGGGGAGCTGGGGGGTCCAGATCGAGCGCGTCATCGGCCGCCGCAACGAGACCGCCGTCTTCTCCTTCACCCCCAAGCGCGAGCGCGCGGGCATCGCCCGCTACGGCCACCTGGAGGGGCTGTCGGGCCTGCGCGCGGGGAAGCGGCTGGAGCTCCTCCCCTACACGGTGGCGAAGACCGAGCGGATCCACCGCGAGGGGAACCCCTTCCGCGACGACGTCGAGAGCGGCGTCTCGGTGGGCGGCGACCTGAAGTACCGCGTCACCACCGACCTCACCCTCGACGTCACCGTCAACCCCGACTTCGGGCAGGTGGAGCTCGACCCGGCGTCGGTGAACCTGACGCAGTTCGAGACCGTCTTCGCCGAGCGGCGCCCCTTCTTCGTGGAGGGGAGCGAGATCTTCCAGTTCGGCCCCGGGCAGCTCCCCACCGGGGGCGGGCTCTTCTACACGCGGCGGATCGGGGGGCGGCACTCGCAGCTGGAGCCCGGCGCCGAGGAGCAGGACGTCCCCACCGGGACGGGGATCCTGGGCGCGGCCAAGCTCTCGGGGAAGACGGCCTCCGGGTGGTCGGTCGGCGTCCTCGACGCGGTGACCTCGCGCGAGGAGGCACGCTTCATCGGCGCGGGCGGCGAGGCCGGCGAGCTCCTGGTGGAGCCGCTCTCCAACTTCCTGGTGGGGCGGGTGAAGAAGGACCTCCGGGGGGGGCAGACGTACGTGGGCGCCATCGCCACCGCGGTCAACCGGCGGCTGGAGACCGACGTCCTCCGCGCGGCGCTCCCGTCGGCGGGGTACACCGGGGGGGTCGACTTCCGCCACGAGTTCGGCCGGCGCGCCTGGGCGCTCCGCGGGTGGGCGGCGGGGAGCCACGTCCGCGGCGACTCGGCGGCGCTGGTGGCGGTGCAGCGCCGCCCCTACCACCTCTTCCAGCGCCCCGACGCCGACCACCTCGACCTGGAGACGGGGCTCTCGTCGATGTCGGGGTTCGCGGGGGAGGTGGACCTCCAGCGGCAGGCGGGGGAGCACTGGCGGGGGAGCGTGGGCGTCTCCACCATCTCGCCGCGCTTCGACCTCTTCGACATCGGGACGCAGCGCCGCGGCGACCGCGCCGACGTCGAGGGGTCGCTCACCTACCTCCAGCAGACGCCGGGGCGCTTCTGGCGCTACTACGAGGTGAGCGCCAGCACGCGGCGCGAGTGGAACTACGACCTCGACCACATCTACTCGCAGACGGCGCTGAACGGCTTCTTCCAGCACCTGAGCTACTGGAGCGCCTTCTGGAACGTGGCCTACGCGCCCACCGCGCTCGACGACCGCCTGACGCAGGGGGGGCCGCTGGCCGAGCGCCCGGCGACGTGGTCGGGCTTCGCGGGGTTCGACACGGACGCCCGCCGGAGCGTCGTCTTCTCGACCGAGGCCTTCCACCAGCAGGACGACGGGGGCGGGCGGATCACGGAGGGGAGCGTGGAGGCGACCGTGCAGACGTCGCCGCGGTGGAACCTGACGGTGGGGCCGTACTTCCAGTATGCGCGCAACGCCGCGCAGTTCCTGGGGGCGGCGCCCGACTCGTCGCCGGCGGCGCTCTTCGGGGCGCGGTACTTCTTCACCGGCGTCGAGCAGCGGACGCTGACGCTGAACACGCGCTTCAACTACACCTTCGACCCGGCGCTGACGCTGGAGGTGGTGCTCCAGCCCTTCCTCTCGGCGGTCGACTACGGCGAGGGGACGCGCTACCTGGCCGCGCCGCGCACCTTCCGCTTCGTCGACGACCCCGACACCGAGGTCCGCGGCGACGACTTCAACGTCCGCTCGCTTCGCGGCAACGCGGTGCTGCGGTGGGAGTACCGGCCGGGCTCCACCCTCTTCGTGGCCTGGCAGCAGCAGCGCGAGGACGTCGGCTTCGGCACCCCGGGGGTCGGCGACTTCGACTTCGCCCGCGACCGGCGGGCGCTCTTCGACACCGCCCCCGACAACGTCCTCGTCGTCAAGGTGAGCTACTGGCTCAATCCCTGACTTCGTAGAAAAGCAGGTCTCACGCAGAGAAGCAGAGTCGGCAGAGGAGTTCTTCTCTGCTGACTCTGCTTCTCTGCGTGAGACAGGTTTTTACGGCATTGGCCTCTCACAGGGGGCACAGGGGACACAGGGGGGCCCGGTGCGCGGCCGAGCCCCCCCCTGTGCCCTCCGTGCCCCCTGTGAGAGATTCGCTTTTCAGCTCAGAGCGGAGTCGTGTCGACCGGCGCCAGCGACGCGGGGAAAGGGACGCCGGCGGGGAGGAGGAGGACGTGGCACCGGCCGCGCGCCCCGAGGACCGCGACGTCGCGGATGTCCTCGCGGGTGCGGAGGTAGACCATCCGGTAGCCCGCCTCGTCGAGGAGGGGGAGGATGTCGGCCGCGTTCTCGCTCAGCGTCCGGTCGGGGAGGGTGTGGAGCTCGAGCTGCACGGCCGGGCCGTGGCGGCGGAGCGTCTCGCGCATCCCCTCGATCACCCGCCGCTCGGCGCCCTCCACGTCGACCTTGAGGAGCTGCGGGACCTTCCCCGTCTGCGCCACGTAGTCGTCGATGGCGAGGGTGACGCGGGCGAGCCCCGTGCGGTGGCCCAGGTACCCCTCGATGATGGAGGAGCCCGCCGAGGTCCCCTCGGCGAAGAAGTCGATCATGATCCCGGACCGCTCGGCGACCACCGCGTTGACGATCCGGATCCGCCCCTCCAGCCCGTTCAGCCGCGCGTTCTCGCGCACCACCGCGCACGAGGCCTCGCTCGCCTCGAACGCCACCACCTCGCCCCCCTCCCCCATCACCGACGCCATCAGGAGCGAGGTCAACCCCTTGTTGGCGCCCACGTCGAAGACGCACCGGGCCCCCCGGGCCAGCTCCCGCAGCGCCTCGTAGTCGCGCTCGGCCGTGTTCCGGCGCGACTCGTACGCCACCCGGTACGTCCGCCCCACCAGCTCCACGCGGCCGGGCGGGAGCGCAGCGCGGAGCAGGGCGTGCCCCGCTTCCCTGATCTTCTGGTTCAACAACGTGTCGTCCCGTCGCTGGAAGGCAAGCGCCGCCCACTCCAACCAGGCGGATCGAGGTTCCATTCTACCGCGCGCCGGAGGGGCACGCAATCGATTCATTCGCCCGGGGCGCCCCGGCCCGCCGCCGCGCGGCTCGTCCCGCGACGGGGCGGTTCGTCACGCGCGGCTCCCGGCGCTTCCGGCGCGGGACGTATCCTCGGTGGGTCGGGCCGTGCCCTGTCCACCCACTGACGTCCTGAAGGTGCCATGCGCGGAGTCGATTCGGAGCCCGCCGTCGCGGGAAGCGGGAGCGTGTCCATCCACCGCCTCTTCTCGGAGCAGGCGGCGCGGACGCCGGAGGCGGTGGCGCTCGCCTGGGAGGGCGGGTCGATGACGTACGCCGGGCTGGACGCGCGCGCCGCCCGCCTGGCGCGCCTCCTCGTCCGCCGCGGCGTGTCCCCCGGCGACCGCGTGGGCGTCTCCCTGGAGCGCGGGCCCGGGGCGGTCGCGACCCTCCTCGCGGTGCTGAAGACCGGCGCCGCGTACCTCCCCCTCGACCCCGCCTACCCGCCCGGGCGGCTGGCGTCCCTGCTGGCCGACGCGGGCGCTCGGATCGTGGTCACCGAGCGCCGCTTCGCCGCCGCCCTCCCCGCCGAAGCCGATGTGCTGGCGCTCGACGAGGCGGAGGACGCGCTCCGGGCCGAGCCGGCCGAAGACCCGGGGATCGACCTGGGGCCCGAGGCGCTGGCGTACGTCGTCTACACCTCGGGGAGCACCGGGCGGCCGAAGGGGGTGGCGGTCCCCCACCGGGGGGTGGTGCGGCTGGTGCGCGGGGGCGGCTTCGCCGCGATGGGGCCGGGGGAGGTCTTCCTCCAGCTCTCCCCCCTCGCCTTCGACGCGGCGACGCTGGAGGTGTGGGGGCCGCTCCTGAACGGCGGCCGCCTCGTCCTCCCCCCGCCCGCCGCCCCGACCCCGCGCGAGCTGGGGGAGCTCGTCCGCCGCCACGGGGTCACCACCCTCTGGCTCACGGCCGGGCTCTTCCACCTGGTGGCCGGCGAGGAGCCGGGCGCCTTCGCGGGGCTCCGCCAGCTCCTGGCCGGGGGCGACACCGTCTCGGCGGCGCACGCGCGCCGCGTCGCCGAAGCGCACCCGGGGCTCAGGCTCATCAACGGCTACGGCCCCACCGAGAACACCACCTTCACCACCTGCCGCACGCTGGACCCGGACGACCTCGCGGGGGCCGCCCTCCCCATCGGCACGCCGATCGGCGGGACGACGGCCCACGTCGTCGGCGACGACTTCCGCCCGTGCGGCGAGGGCGAGCTCCTGGCCGGGGGCGAGGGGGTGGCGTGGGGGTACCTGGGGCGGCCGGGGCCCACCGCCGAGCGCTTCGTCCCCGACCCCTTCTCGGCCCGCCCCGGCGCGCGCCTCTACCGCACCGGCGACCGGGTGCGGCGGCGCGCGGACGGCGCCCTCGACTTCCTCGGCCGCCTCGACGACCAGGTCAAGGTCCGCGGCTTCCGCGTCTAGCCCGGCGAGGTGGAGGCCGCCCTCCGCGCCCTCCCCGGCGTGGCCGACGCCGCCGTGGCCGCCCCGGCCGACGGCCGCGGCGAGCGGCGCCTGGTGGCGTACGTGGTGGGGCGCGACGGGCCTCCGCCCCCCGCCGCCGCCCTCCGCGAGGGGCTGTCCCGCGCCCTCCCGGCGCACCTCGTCCCCTCCGCCTTCGTCCCCCTCGGCGCCCTCCCGCTGACGGAGAACGGGAAGACCGACCGCCGCGCCCTCCCCGCCCCGCCGGAGCGCCCGGACGGGGGAGAGGCGCCCTTCGTCGCCCCCCGCACGGCGGCGGAGGCGGAGGTGGCGGCGCTCTGGGCCGGGGTGCTGGGAGTGGAGGCGGTGGGGGCGGAGGACGACGTCTTCGCGCTGGGCGCGCACTCGCTGGCGGTGACGCAGATGGCCGCGCGCCTCCGGTCGCGGCTGGGGGTCGACTTCCCTCTGCGCACGCTCTTCGCCGCCCCCACCCCCGCCGCCCTCGCCGCGGAGGTGGAGCGCCGCCGGGCGGAGCCGTCCTCCACCGCCGTCGTACGCGCAGGGACGATCCCCCGCGCCCCGCGCGATGGGCGGCTCCCGCTCTCCTTCGGGCAGGAGCGGGTCTGGTTCCTCCTCCAGCTCGCCCCCGGCAACCGCTCGTACGACTTCCAGGCCGCCATCACCTTCCGCGGCGCCCTCGACGCGGACGCCCTCCGCCGCGCGCTCTCCGAGATCGTCGCCCGCCACGAGGTCTTCCGCACCACCTTCCCCGAGGCCGACGGGCGCCCGTACCAGCAGGTGCATCCGCCGTTCGAAGTGGACCTCCCCCTCGCCGATCTCTCGGAGATTCCCCACGCGGCGCGGGCGGAGGCGGAGGCGCGCGTCCTCGAGGCGGCCTTCGCCGAGCCCTTCGTGCTGTCGAAGCTCCCGCTGGTGCGCTGGTGGCTCGTCCGGCGCGCGGCGGACGAGCACGTGCTGGTGCACCGCGAGCACCACATCGTCCACGACGGGTGGTCGTTCAACGTCTTCCTCGGCGAGCTCCTGGCGCTCTACGCGGCGTTCGCGGAGGGGCGGCCGTCGCCCCTCCCCGGGCTCCCGCTCCAGTTCGCCGACTACGCGCACGCGCAGCGGCGGTGGCTGGAGGGGCCCGAGGCCGCGCGGCAGCTCGCCTTCTGGCGCGAGCGGCTGGCGGGGAGCCCGCCCGTCCTGGAGCTCCCGTACGACCGCCCCCGCCCCGCCGAGCAGCGCTTCCGCGGCGCCGCGCCCCGCTTCGAGCTCCCGGCGGAGCTCTACGGGCGCCTCCGCGCGGCCGCCCGCGAGCGCGGCGTCACCCTCTTCGCCGTCATGCTGGCGGCCTTCGACGTCCTCCTGGCCCGCTGGTCGGGGGCCGACGACGTGGTGGTGGGGACGGGGATCGCCAACCGCCGCGCGGGCGAGACGCACGGGCTGATGGGGATGTTCGTCAACTCCGTGGTCACCCGCGCGCGGCTGGACGACGACCCGACCTTCGCCGCGCTCGCCCGGCGGGTGCACGAGGGGCTGGTGGCGGCCGCCGACCACCAGGAGCTCCCGTTCGAGGCGCTGGTGGACGCGCTCCGGCCGCGGCGGTCGCTGAGCCACAACCCCGTCTACCAGGTGATGTTCTCCTTCCACGACTCGCCCGCCCCGGAGCTGCGCCTCCCGGGGCTGGAGGTGGAGGCGACGCCGGGGCTGAGCAACGGGTCGGCCAAGTTCGACCTCAACGTCATCGCCATCCCCCACGCCGAGCAGCGGCTGGGGCGGGGCGGCGCGGACGCCGGGATCACGCTGGTGTGGGAGTACAGCTCCGACCTCTTCGACGCGGCGACGATGGAGGCGATGGTCCGGCAGTACCGCGCGCTGCTGGAAGGCGCGGCGGCGGCGCCGGAGACCCCCGTCTCGCGCCTCCCCCTCGTCGCTCCCGACGAGCGCGCGGCGCTGGTGGCGGCGGGGCGGGCGGCGCGCGCCTTCCCCGTCGCGGAGCGGATCCACGAGCGGTTCGCGCGGCGGGCGGCCGAGCGCCCGGACGCGCCGGCGGTCACCTTCGAGGGAGCGTCGCTGACCTACGCGGAGCTGGACGCGCGCGCCGGGCGGCTGGCGAGGCGCCTCCGGGCGCTGGGGGTGGGGCCGGAGACGCGGGTGGGGGTGGCGCTGGAGCGATCGGCGGAGCTGGTCGTCGCCCTCCTCGGCGTCCTGAAGGCGGGGGGCGGCTACGTCCCCGTCGACCCCGCGTACCCGGCGGAGCGGATCGCCTTCGTCCTCCGCGACTCGGGGGCGGCGGTCCTGGTGACGGAGAGCGGCCTGATCCCGCGCCTCCCCGCCTTCGCGGGCGCCGTCGTCCGGATCGGCGACGGGGGCGATGACGACGCGGAAGACTTCCCCGATCGCGACGAGGCGACGATCGGGGACGAGGGGGGGCCGGGAGACCTGGCGTACGTCATCTACACCTCGGGGTCGACGGGGAAGCCGAAGGGGGTGGAGGTCACGCACGCCAGCGTCCTCCGCCTCTTCGACGCGACGGCGGCGTGGTTCGGCTTCGGCGCGGACGACGTGTGGACCCTCTTCCACTCCGCCGCCTTCGACTTCTCGGTGTGGGAGATCTGGGGGGCGCTCCTCCACGGCGGGCGGCTGGTGGTCGTCCCCCACGGGGTGACGCGCTCGCCCGAGGACTTCCACCGCCTCCTGGTGGGCGAGGGCGTGACGGTCCTCAACCAGACCCCCAGCGCCTTCGGGCCGCTGGTCCAGGCCGACCTGGCCTCGGGCACCCCGCCCGAGGCGCTCCGCCTCCGCCGGGTCGTCTTCGGCGGCGAGGCGCTCGACCCGCAGGCGCTCCGGCCGTGGATCGAGCGGCACGGGGAGGAGCGGCCGCGGCTGGTGAACATGTACGGGATCACCGAGACCACCGTGCACGTCACCTACCGCCCTATCGGCCGTGCCGACCTGGAGCGCGCGGGGAGCCCGATCGGCGTCCCCATCCCCGACCTCGCCCTCCACCTCCTCGACGCGCGCCTGGAGCCCGTCCCCCCGGGCGTCCCCGGCGAGCTCTTCGTGGGGGGCGCGGGGGTGGCGCGCGGCTACCTGGGGCGCCCCGGGCTCACCGCGGAGCGCTTCCTCCGCGACCCCTTCGCGGACCGCCCGGACGCGCGCCTCTACCGCTCGGGCGACCGGGCGCGGCGGCGGGCGGACGGCGAGATCGAGTACCTGGGGCGCGCCGACCAGCAGGTGAAGGTCCGCGGCTTCCGGATCGAGACCGGCGAGGTGGAGGCCGCCCTCGCCGCCCACCCCGGCGTCGCCGCCGCCGCCGTGGTCGCGCGCGAGGACGCGCCCGGCGAGCGGCGCCTGGTGGCGTACGTGGTCGCCCGCCCCGGCGCCCCCGCGCCCGCCCCCCCCGCGCTGCGCGCGCGCCTGGCCGCGACCCTCCCCGACTACATGGTCCCCGCGGCGTACGTCGCGCTCGACGCCCTCCCCCTCACCGGGCACGGGAAGCTCGACCGCCGCGCCCTCCCGGCGCCGGAAGAGGTGGAGGGCGCCCTGGCCGCCGCGCCCTACGCCGCACCGGGAACGGCGGACGAGCGGGCGCTGGCCGGCGCCTGGGCCGAGGTGCTGGGGGTGGAGCGGGTGGGGCTCGACGACAACTTCTTCGCGCTGGGGGGCGACTCCATCCGGAGCGTCCGGGTGGTGGCCGCCGCCCGCCGCCGCGGGCTCGCCCTCTCCCTCCCGGAGCTCTTCCGCCACCAGACGGTGCGGGCCCTCGCGGAGGCCGCCGCCCCCGCGCCGGAAGCCGAGCCCGTCCCGGCGGAGCCCTTCGCGCTCCTCGACCCCGCCGCGCGCGACGGCCTTCCGCCGGACGTGGAGGACGCCTACCCGGCCGGCCAGGTGCAGCTCGCCCTCCTCCACCACGCCGAGCGCGACCCCGAGTCGCTGGTGTACCTCGACCTCAACGGCTACCGGGTGCACACCCGCTTCGACGAGACCGCCATGCGCGAGGCGCTCCGCCGCGTGGCCGCCCGCCACCCCGCGCTCCGCACCTCCTTCGACCTGGAGGCGTCGCCCGAGCCGGTCCAGCGGGTGCACCGCGCGGTGGACGTCCCCCTGGCGGTCCGCGACCTCCGCCGCGCCTCCGCCGCCGAGCGCGACGGGTGGGTCGATGCGCTCAAGGGACGGGGCTTCGACCCCGCGCGGGCGCCGCTCCTGCGCTTCCACGTGGACGTCCTCGAGGACGACCGGTTCCGCCTGGTGGTCGACCTCCACCACGCGGTGATCGACGGGTGGAGCGTGGCCACGCTGGTCACCGAGCTCCTGCGGACCTTCGTGGCGCTCCGCGACGGCGCCCCCCTCCCCGCCGACCCGCCCCCGGCGGCGCGCTACCGCGACTTCGTGGCGCTGGAGCGCGCGGCGCTGGGCTCCGACGCGTCGCGGGCCTTCTGGCGCGGGGGGGTGGACGGGGCCCCGCTGGCGGCGCTCCCGCCGCGGGAGGGCGCCGCCGCGCCGGTGGACGCGGCGCCGTACCTCTGGACCGACCTCCCCGCGGAGGTCGCGGCCGGGCTCCGGCGGGTGGCGGCCGGCGCCGGGGTGCCGCTCAAGACCGTCGTCCTGGCCGCCCACCTCCGCGTCCTCGCCACCCTGGGCGGCGAGACGGACGTCGTCACCGGCTACGTCACCAGCGGGCGCCCCGAGACGGAGGGGGGCGAGCGGGCGCTGGGCCTCTTCCTCAACACCCTCCCCCTGCGGGTGGAGATGGCGCGGGGGTCGTGGCTGGAGCTGGTGCGCCGCGCCTGGGCCGCCGAGGAGGCGCTCCTTCCGCACCGGCGCTTCCCGCTGGCCGAGATCGTCCGCGAGGCCGGGGGGCGCCCCCTCTTCGAGGCGGCCTTCAACTTCAACCACTTCCACGTCTACGAGGGGCTGGCCGCGGCGGGGGTGCGGCTGGAGGGCGACGGCTTCTTCGGGAAGACCGAGATCCCCCTGATGGTCAACCCCTGGATGGACCCCGCCACCGGCGCCCTCCGCCTCCGGCTGGAGCACCACCCCGCCCGCTTCGGCGAGGAGCAGGCGCGCGCGCTGGGCGCCATGTACGCCCGCGCCCTCGCCGCCCTCGCCGCCCGCCCCGAGGCGCCGTGGGACGCGGAGGGGCTTCTCGACGCGGACGAGGAGGCGCGGCTCCGGCGCTTCTCCGCCGGGGCCGAAGCGGGACCCACGGGCGGCGCCGTGCACGCCCCGATCGAGCGGCGGGCGCGGCTCCACCCCGGCCGGGTGGCGGTCGTCTTCGAAGGGACGACGCTGACCTACGGCGAGCTGAACGCGCGCGCCAACGCCCTCGCGCGGCACCTCCGGCGGCGGGGCGTGGGCCCCGAGACGCGCGTCGGCGTCTGCATGGAGCGGAGCCTGGAGCTCGTCGTCGCCCTCCTCGCCGTCCTCAAGGCGGGCGGGGCGTACGTCCCCCTCGACCCCGGCTACCCCGCCGAGCGGCTGGCGTACATGCTGGAGGACGCCGGCGTCTCCGTCCTCCTCGCCCAGGCGCGGCTCCGCGGGAAGCTCCCCGTCCCCGCCGGGGTCGAGGTGGTGGAGGTCGACGGCGCGTCGCCGGAGATCGAGAGCGAGCGCGACGACGACCTCGGCCTCGCCGTGGACCCGTCGTCCCTGGCGTACGTGATCTACACCTCCGGCTCCACCGGGCGGCCCAAGGGGGCGATGAACGCCCACGGCGCCGTCGCCAACCGGCTGGCGTGGATGCAGGCGGAGTTCGGGATCGCGAGCGAGGACGCCGTCCTCCAGAAGACGCCCTTCTCCTTCGACGTCTCCGTCTGGGAGCTCTTCTGGCCGCTGCGCGAGGGGGCGCGGCTGGTGATGGCGCGCCCGGAGGGGCACCGCGACCCGGCGTACGTCCGGGAGGTGGTCGAGCGCGAGGGGGTGACGACGCTCCACTTCGTCCCCTCCATGCTGGCGGCCTTCCTGGAGGAGGGGGGTGGGGCGCGGTGCGGGAGCGTGCGGCGGGTCGTCTGCAGCGGCGAGGCGCTCCCCCCCGCCCTGGTGGAGCGCTTCCACGCGCGCTTCCCGCGGCCGGTCGAGTTCCACAACCTCTACGGCCCCACGGAGGCCGCGGTGGACGTCTCGCACTGGGCGTGCGCGCGGGAGGACGCGACCGGCGTCGTCCCCATCGGCCGCCCGGTGTGGAGCACGCGCCTCCACGTCCTCGACGCCGCGCTCCGGCCCGTCCCCGTGGGCGTCCCCGGCGAGCTGTACATCGGCGGGGCGCAGGTGGGGCGCGGCTACCTCGGCCGCCCGGGGCTCACCGCCGGGCGCTTCGTCCCCGACCCCTTCGCCCCTGAAGGCGGCGCGCGCCTCTACCGCACCGGCGACCGCGCGCGGTGGCGGGGCGACGGCGCGCTGGAGTACCTGGGGCGGCTGGACGACCAGGTGAAGGTCCGCGGCTTCCGCGTGGAGCCCGGCGAGGTCGAGGCCGCCCTCCTCCGCGTCCCCGGCGTGCGCGAGTGCGCCGTGGTGGCGCGCGAGGACGCCCCCGGCGACGCGCGGCTGGTGGCGTACGTGGTGGGCCGGAGCGACCCCGAGGCCCTCCGCGCGGGGGTGCGGAAGCACCTCCCCGAGCCCCTGGTCCCCAGCGCCTTCGTCCCCCTCGCCGCGCTCCCGCTGACCCCCAGCGGAAAGCTCGACCGCCGCGCCCTCCCCGCCCCCGGCCCGGCGTCGGCGGCGCGGCACTACCTCGCCCCGCGGACCCCGGCCGAGGAGACGGTGGCGGCCATCTGGGCCGAGGTGCTGGGGGTGGAGCGGGTGGGGGCCGACGAGAGCTTCTTCGCGCTCGGCGGCCACTCCCTCACCGCCACCCGCGTCCTGATGCGCGTCCGCCGCGCCTTCGGCGTCCAGCCCTCCATGCGTGCCTTCTTCGACCACCCCACCGTGGCCGAGCTGGCGGCGACGGTGGAGGAGATGCGCCGCGCCGTGGCGTAGGGATGAAGCCAGGAGAAGAGGCTCACGCAGAGTCAGCACCGGAATCCGAGGCAGGACCGAAACTGTTGTAAATCCTAGATGTTCCGGAAGAGCCTACCGGATTCCAGCAGCCGAAATGCCGGGCTTTGCCGCCGGAGTCATCCCACAAGGTATCCCACCGAGAGCGAAGAGGGGGGCGATTCTCGCCGCCCCCGCTCTCTTGCTGCGCCGCTGGACTTGGGGCTTCGTCAGACTTCGGTCCGGCGCGCAGGAGCATCGGAGGTGGAGTGGGTCGAGCCAGCCTTCACTCTCCTCCACAGGATGGAAAACGATGTTGAAGCCTCGGAATTTCCTCGCTTCTGCGCTCGTCTGCGCTGCGCTTGCGGCGTGCGCGGACGACCCGACGCTGACCCCGGAGGCTCAAGCGCCGGAGAGCCCCGCTTTCGATGGCGGGCACATGCTCGGATCGGGCGGGCGCACGGAAGACCCCAGCAACACGACGGCCGGCGTCTCGACGGAGACGACGGCCGGAGACAGCACGACGGCCGCGCGGGGCGGCCACATGCTCGGTTCTGGCGGGTGACGAGGCGCGCTCAGTCGCTCGACTCGTCGGCCTCGGGCTCCGCGCCCGGGGCCTTCCACCTTTCGAGCCGCGAGAGCACGAGCATCGTCAGAGACTCGATCTCGCTCGTGGATTCCGCCTGGGCTGGCGCAGGCTCGCGTCGTTCGATGCTCCCCACCCCCGCCGCCTCTTCCTCCAGCGTGGGGCTTTGTGTCTGAACCGCGCTGTCCTGGGCCGCCACCGCGTAGCCGCGCGCGCGGTCCCATTCGCGGAGTGCCCGCGCACCCTCGGCCAGGTGGATGAACATCGCGGGGGCGAAATCCGGGTGGCTCGGTA
>DATACF010000672.1:0-1563 GCA_036259235.1 Longimicrobium sp.
GATGGCCGCGAAGTGCGCCACCTCGTCGTCGTTGCGGCCGCGCATCACCACGCAGTTGACCTTGATCGGCGCGAACCCCGCCCGCTCCGCCGCCTCCAGCCCGCGGAAGATGGCGTCCGCGCACGGCCGCCGGGCGATGGCGTCCATCCGCTCCGGCCGCAGCGAGTCGAGCGAGACGTTCAGCCGGTCCACCCCGGCGCTCCGGAGCTCCTCCGCCTGCGCCTCCAGGAGGACCGCGTTGGTCGAGAGGGCGATGTCGGTGATCCCGTCGACCGCGCGGAGAAGCCGCACCAGCGTGCTCAGGTCGCGGCGGACCAGCGGCTCGCCGCCGGTGATCCGCACCTTCCTCAGCCCCACCCCCGCCATCACGCGGACGACCTCGGCGATCTCCTCGTACCGCAGCAGCGCCTCGCGCCTCAGCCACGGCAGCCCCTCCTCGGGCATGCAGTAGACGCAGCGGAGGTTGCACTTGTCGGTCACCGAGACGCGGAGGTACTCCACCCGCCGCCCGAAGCCGTCCTCCATCGGCCCCGCCTCGGGGACCGCGCGCTCGGAGACGACGGGGAGCGCGCCGCCGAGCTGGACGAGCGCGCTCATCGCCCCCCTCCTTCGACGGCGGCGGCGGCCTCGGGCGAGAAGCCGGGGACCCACTCCGTCTCGCCCTCCACGTACCCCTCGCGCTTCCACACCGGGACGCGCTTCTTCAGCTCCTCGATCACGTAGCGCGACGCCTCGTACGCCTCTCCCCGGTGCGGCGAGGCGACGACGATGGCCACGCTCGCCTCGCCCACCTCCAGGCGGCCGACGCGGTGCACCACGCGGATGGCGCCGGTGCCGAAGCGCGCGATGGCCTCCTCGGCGATCCGGTGCATCTGCCGCTCGGCCATCTCGGCGTACGCCGAATATTCGAGGTGCCCCACCTCGCGCCCGTCGTTCTCGGCCCGCACCACGCCCCAGAAGAGGAGCGCCGCCCCGTCCGCCGGCGACACCGCGTCGGCGAGGAGGCGCGCCGCGTCCAGCGGCTCATGGGTGACGGCGGCGTACGCGGTGCCCACGCTCACCCCCCCGCCACCGGCGGGATGAACGCCACCTCGTCGCCCTCGCTCAAGGAGGTGCCGAGCGGCGCGTACTCCATGTTCACGGCGACGACGGGGGAGGCAGGGAGCGCCGCCAGCCCGCCCCGGTCCGCCCGCAGCCGCTCGACCAGGTCGGCCACGCGCGCGCCCGCCGGGAGCTCCACGGCGAGCTCGTCGGCCCCGGCCATGTCCCGGTACTGCGCGAAGAAGAGCGAGCGGACGATCATGCGGTCCTGGGGAGGAATCGGGTGGAAGATCGGGAAAACGATAACCCGGGGGAGGTTACCCCGCCAAGGGACGCGGGTTCGGCGTGGGGCAGGTCGGGATGGGTCTCACGCAGAGAAGCAGAGTAAGCAGAGAACTGCGTGGGGTTCTCTGCTGACTCTGCTTCTCTGCGTGAGACCCATCCCGACCTGCCCCACGCCGAACCCGCGTCCCTTGGCGGGGTAACCTCCCCCGGGTTATCGTTTTCCCGATCTTCCACCCG
>DATACF010000673.1:0-1513 GCA_036259235.1 Longimicrobium sp.
CGGGCCCCTACACGGGCTCGGCCGGCTCGTCCATCAGCGCGTCCACCAGGTCGGTCACGAGCGCGTCGGCCGACGCCTCGCCGTACGGCCGATCGGGGCCCGAGCCCAACGACAGGCGCGGCCCCCGCAGCCCCTCCAGCAGCGACTCGGCGGCCAGGCGCACCTCGGCCTCGCGGCGCTGTATGGCCGAGCGGAGCGCGTGGGTGGCCGCGAGCTGCGCGCGCTCGCGGTCGCCCAGCGCGGCCGCCCCCCTGGCGAGGTTCAGCAGCGCGTTGGGCACCCCCTCCGTGTCGTCCCGCTCGCCGATCTCCCGCCACACCTCCGACCACATCGCCGCGAAGACGAAACGGTCGCCCAGCCCCGCCGCGGCCAGGGCGATGTTCGAGTTGGCCACCCGGCGCTCGGCCTTCCGCTCGATGTGGGGGAGGACGGCGCGGAGCACCTTGAGCGCGCGCGCGTAGTCGCCCTTCAGCATCCAGAAGCGGCCGACGTCGTGCGCCAGCGCCACCAGCCGGGGGTGGCGCCGGCCGTACGCGCGGAAGGCCCGCCGGGCGTACATCTCGGCCTCCTGCAGCTGCCCGGCCTTGGCCGCCATGCAGAACAGGTCGTGCAGCGCCATGGGGCGGACGTGCCAGAGGCCGTGGCGCCGCGCCACGCGGAGAGAGCGGTTGAACCACCCGCGGGCGGTGGGATAGTCGCCCCGCTGCAGGAAGAGGTTCCCCAGCCCCACGCACGCCAGCCCGTAGTGCTTCCAGTCGCCCGTGCGCCGCGCCAGCCCCAGCGCGCGGCGGAACCACGTCTCGGCGCGGCGGTACTCGGCGCCCCTGCGGGCCAGGAGCGCCACCTCGTACGCGGCGGAGGCGCGGTCGGGCGCGGCGAAGGCGGCGCTCTGGGCGAACGCCGTGGCCGTGCGCGAGTGGCCGTGGCCGGCGGCCCACTTCGAGACGGCGTGGCAGGCGTCGACGACGTCGTCGGCGCCCACCCGCGCGCGCCCCTCCACCGCGCGGGAGAGGAGGCGGAGCGGCGCCAGGAGGGGCGACCCCGGCTCCAGGACGGACGCCAGCCACGCCTTCCGCCGCTGCACCACCCCGGGCGTCAGGAGCGCGCGCCGCGCCTCGGGAGGCGAGGTCGACCAGAGGTCGAGGTCGCGGAGGCTCTGCCAGAGGACGACGCCGAGACCGTCGCGGATCTCGGCGAGAACGGTGTAGCCCTCGAAGGGCTCGTCGGCGGCCGAGAGGCCGGGGGGGACCACCCACCGGCGCGGCGACCGGCGGAAGCGCGGGGATTCGGGGCCGGGCATCGAGTGCTCTCCGGGGCATGAAAACGGTGACCACGTCACGGCGAAAAACACACGATAATCCGGCGATAATCGCTCCGCAATTGGACGAAGTGAACGTGTTTGGGCGGTGGCACGAAGTGAACGAGGTGAACACGATTCGACGGCACTCGCGTCCGGGTCTGGGGGAGGGGCGGGACCGGGGCGACAAAACGGGATGAACGAGACCGGGGGGGC
>DATACF010000674.1:0-2831 GCA_036259235.1 Longimicrobium sp.
ACGCCTTCTTCGCTTCGGGCGGAGCCTTCCCTACCGCCGCGGGAGCGCGCGGGCGGGCTTGAAGTCGGCCTCGTTGGGGGGCATGGGGAAGAAGTTCATCAGCCGCTCCTTCTCCTGCTCCTCGTGGACCCACTCCTCGAAGCGCGAGGGGATGAGGCCGCCGCTGTCGGTCTGCTTCGACGCGGCGACGATGGCGAGGTGGTTGGCGTACTCGTTGTGGGCGTGGCCGTTGTGGCCCTTGACCCAGCGCCACTGGATGCGGTGGGGGCGGGCGGCCTCGACCAGCTCGCGCCAGAGCTCCAGGTTCTCGATCTCGCCCGTCTTGCGCTTCCACCCGCGCGCGGCCCAGCCGTGCACCCACTCCGTCATCCCGTCGACGAGGTAGCGGGAGTCGGTGGTGAAGACGACCCGCGAGGGGCCCTTGAGCGCCCGCAGCGGGACCATGGCGCTGCGGATGGCCATCCGGTTGTTCGTCGTGTCGGGTTCCGAGATCCAGAAATCCCGGCGGACCCACCCCTTGTCGGGATGGAAGAACTCGACGATCCCGGCCGCGCCCCCGGGACGCGCTCGGTTCTTGAACTGGTTCCCCAGACAGCTCTCGTCGGCGTAGATCAGGACCAGCGGATCGGACACTTTTTAAAAGCAGTGCGTGAGTGCGTGAGTGCGGAAGTGCGTTTGGCCGCGGCGCGGCGTCAATTCCGGTGTGCGCGGCGGGCGGTGAATGTAGGCCGGCGGGAGCCGGGGCGCCAACCGCGGAGGCGCTTCGACGGGCTACGTGGCGCGCCGGCTAGATTCCTCGGTCGTTCCTCCCTCGGAATGACAGGACGGGCCCCGGGGCAGGGGACCACGCACCTTCGCACTCACGCACTCACGCACTTGGAACTGGGCACTTGGGACTCAGCACTTTAGGACTCAGCCCCCGCCATTGACACCCGCCCCGCCGCCCGTAGATTGACGCGGCCCGCAACCTCGCGGCGCCCATGCACTTGTGACGATCGCGACAGCGGAGAGCGAGTTGGCCGAGCCCGCGGTGCTGATGCTGGAGGATGGACGAACCTTCCACGGGGAGGCGTACGGCGCCCCCGGGACCGCGTTCGGCGAGGTGGTCTTCAACACCTCGATGACCGGGTACCAGGAAGTCCTCACCGACCCCTCGTACACGGGGCAGCTGGTGACGATGACCTACCCGCTCATCGGCAACTACGGCGCGAACGCCGAGGACCAGGAGTCGGCCCGCCCCCAGGTGGCCGGCTTCGTGATCCACGAGGCCCCGCCCGTCTACAGCAACTGGCGCGCGACCGAGTCGCTCGAGGCCTACCTCGTCCGCCACGGCGTCGTCGCCATCTCCGGCGTCGACACCCGCGCGCTCACCCGCCACATCCGCTCGTCCGGCGCCATGCGCGGCGCCATCGCCCCCGCCGGCGCCGCGGCCGACGCGCTCCTGGAGCGGATCCGCGCGCAGCCCTCCATGGCGGGGCTCGACCTGGCCGACGAGGTGTCGACGCACGAGCGGTACGTCGTCTCGCCCTCGGGGGAGCCGCGCTTCCGGGTGCTGGCGTACGACTTCGGGGTCAAGTCGCACTCGCTCCAGCTCCTGGCGCAGCGCGGGTGCGAGGTGACGGTGATCCCCTCGTCGACCCCGGCCGAGGAGATCGTGGCCACGGGCGCCGACGGGCTCTTCATCTCCAACGGCCCCGGCGACCCCGAGGCCGTCCCCCACGCCCTCGACTCCATCCGCGCCATGGCCGAGCACGGGCGCCCGGTGTTCGGGATCTGCCTGGGGCACCAGCTGATCGCGCGGGCGTTCGGGGCGGAGACGTACAAGCTGCTCTACGGCCACCGCGGGGGGAACCACCCGGTGCGGCGCGTCTCCGACGGCGCCGTCGAGATCACCGCGCAGAACCACGGCTTCGCCGTGCGCGGGGGCGAGGACGGCATCCCCGGGGCGCCCGAGCTCAAGGTGACGCACGTCAACCTGAACGACGGCACCGTCGAGGGGCTGGAGCACACCGCGCGGCCGGTCTTCTCGGTGCAGTACCACCCCGAATCGGCGCCGGGGCCGCACGACTCCCGCTATCTCTTTGACCGGTTTGTGGATGAGATGGAGCGGCGCCGGGGGTGACGCGAGAGAGGATGCTTGACGGAACAGACGGCGCGGATTATCGTTCGGCCGTATAAGTCACCGTCTACCACTTCCTTACGCACTCCCGCCCCGCGACGACGCCCGCCCGCGCCCGGCCCTCGACCCGCTCCCGGACCCGACGCGAACGCCCGCCGCCCCGCTCAGGGCGGACGAGACGATGGTGCATCCCCACCGGGCCACCGTGCGAGCGCGTGTTGCGAGCGACGGCGCCGCCGTGGGCGGCGGACGGTAGACACTCCCTGCGATGCGCGTCCCGCGCACCCTGAACCCGGGGCCTTCCCCCAGGCCCCACCTTCCAGAACCTCCAGGAGGAGCTTCATGACCAAGGCGGATCTTGTCCAGCGGGTCGCGGACACCATCGGCCCCGGCGTCACCAAGCGCGACTGCGCCGTGGTGGTCGACGCGTTCCTGAACGCCATCAAGGACGCGATGGGCGAGCATCAGAACATCGAGATCCGGGGCTTCGGCACCTTCAAGGTCCGCGAGCGCAAGAGCCGCCTGGCGCGCAACCCCCGCACCGGCGACCCGGTCGAGGTGCCGCCGCGCGCGGTGCCGGTGTTCAAGCCCTCGAAGGAGCTCCGCGCCCTGGTCGAGGAGAAGCCGCTCGAGGTCTGAGCCGCTTCGCACCTCCCCTTCCGCGACGTTCTGGAGACCCGGAGCGCCCGCCCCCCACCCGGGGGCGGGCGCT
>DATACF010000675.1:0-4713 GCA_036259235.1 Longimicrobium sp.
GGGGCGCGGGCTTTCGTCGTCGTGCTCCGGAGAGACGCCGTCAGTAGTTCGTGAAGAGGAGCCGGTTGGGCGTGTAGTTGGCCACGCTGGCGGCGTGGCGGGTGATGACGCCGGTGGTGGCGATGGACTTCATCGCGGTCATCACCGTGTACGGGGTCGAGCCCGGGTTGGCGGCCAGGTACTGCGCCGCCACGCCGGCCGCGTGCGGCGCGGCCATGGAGGTGCCGCTCCGGGTGCCGAAGGCCGAATCGTGCGCGATCTCGGCCGACTTCACGGAGGAGCCGGGGGCGAAGAGGTCGATGCAGCGGCCGTAGTTGGAGAAGGACGACTCGTGGTCGGTGCTGTCGGTGGCGCCGACGGTGAGCGCGTTGAGCGCCCCGGCGGGCGACTCGTCGCAGGCGTTGAGCGGGTTGCCGAGGTAGTCGCCGTTCCCCGCGGCGGCCACGGGGACGTAGCCGGCGAGGTAGAGCGACTGGGCGGCGTCGCGCACCGCCTGCACGTCACCGTAGCCCAGGCTCATGTTGACGACGCCGGGCGGGTCGCCGTTGGCGATGATCCAGTCGATGGCGGCGATCAGCATGGAGGCGTTGCCGCCCCCCGAGCAGTTGACCACGCGCCCGGCGCGGATCATGGCGCGCTTGGCGACGCCGTAGCCGACGCCCGCGGCGGTGGCGGCGACGTGGGTGCCGTGGCCGTGGCAGTCCTCGGCGTTGGGGCGCGCGTCGCCCACGAAGTTGCCGTTGACGGCGCTCGGGATGTACGAGGCGCGGCCGCCGAACTGCTTGTGCGTCTTCCGCACGCCGGTGTCGAGGACGTAGATGACGACGCCCGCGCCGGCGGAGGTGTAGGTGAAGGTGTTGCTCCGCGGGAGGGTGGGCTCGTCGATGCGGTCGATCCCCCAGACGGGGAAGATCTGGGTGGTGGCGAGGCGCGCCTCGGCGTCGGGCTCGACGTAGGCCACGTTCGGGTTGCGGCGGAGCGCGGTGACCTGCCCGGCGGTGAGCTCGCCCGCGAAGCCGTTGATGGCCGCCGTGTAGACGTTCTTCGGGCGGATGCCGAGGAGGGCGGCCACCGAGCGCGGGTCGGCGCCTTCCTTCAGCGCGACGATGTACTTCCCGTCGCCGCCGGCCTGGTGCGCGGCGGCGGAGGGCGCGGCGTCGGGGGTGACGGGGCCGGGCTGGTCGGGCGCGCAGGCGGCGGCGAGCGCCAGCAGGGACGCGGTGAGGATGCGCTTCATGGGGGACGTCCTCCACGGGGGGTGAGGCCGGCGATCGGCCGGCTGGCGTCGTGACGCCCGCGAGGGGACCGCGGGCGGGCGAGTGGGCGGGGTTCGCCGCATGGGACGGACCGCGGCGGCGAGCGAGCGCAATCTACTTCCCCGCAACGGATTGCGAAATCGGTCGTGTTTCCGGTGGCCCCGATTGCGCGGGTGATGTCCCGGTCCGCTGGGGCACGTCTGTCCCGCCGCACCAGGAACGCGCGAGAAGCGGCGCGACGGGACGGCGGCGCGCGCCTTTGGCGAAGACGGGGGCGAATCGGATGCGTGGGGAAGGCGGATGGGGATGGGGGACGGCGGGCGGTGCTCTGTCGTCACGCGACCCCTTCGCGAAACCCCCGGTTGAAACCGGGGCTGGAACGGCACGAAGTCCGCCTGCGCGGACTGGGCGGGAGCCTTCGGCGCGCGGGGGAAGGTCCGCCGCTTCGTCAAAGGACGACTTTCGCACTCACGCACTCACGCACTCACGCACTCACGCACTGTCCTTGCTTGACACCCCCGGACGCGGGGGGTACGCTTTCCCGCTCTCCCACACACGCTTCCGAGAGCGGGCGATCGAGGCCCGCGAAGAGACTGGAAAGAATAGAGATGGCGGACCGACGGCAGGACGCGCTCGACTACCACAGCCAGGGGCGCCGCGGGAAGATCGCGGTGGTCCCCACCAAGCCCGCCTCGACGCAGCGGGACCTCTCCCTCGCCTACTCGCCCGGCGTCGCCGAGCCGTGCCGCGAGATCGCGAAGACGCCGGAGGACGTCTTCAAGTACACCGCGCGCGGCAACCTCGTCGCCGTGGTCTCCAACGGGACGGCGGTCCTCGGCCTCGGCAACATCGGCCCCCTGGCGGCCAAGCCGGTGATGGAGGGGAAGGGCGTCCTCTTCAAGCGCTTCGCCGACATCGACGTCTTCGACCTGGAGGTGGGGAGCCAGGCCCCCGACGACGTGATCCGCTTCTGCGAGCTCCTGGAGCCCACGGTGGGCGGGATCAACCTGGAGGACATCGCCGCCCCCGAGTGCTTCTACATCGAGGAGGAGCTCAAGCGCCGCCTCGACATCCCCGTCTTCCACGACGACCAGCACGGCACCGCCGTGATCTCGGGCGCCGCGCTCCTCAACGCGCTGGAGCTGGTGGCGAAGCCGATCGACACGGTCCGCGTCGTCTTCTCGGGGGCCGGCGCGGCGGCCATCGCCACGGCCGAGCACTACGTGTCGCTGGGGGTGCGGCGGGGGAACATCGTCATGTGCGACCGGATGGGGGTCATCCGCACCGACCGGGCGCCCGAGCACATGGACCCGTACAAGGCCCGCTTCGCCCAGGAGACGGAGATGGAGACGCTGGCCGACGCCATGCGCGGCGCCGACGTCTTCGTGGGGCTCTCGGTAGCCGGCGCCGTCTCCCCCGAGATGGTCGTGTCGATGGCCGAGCGGCCGATCGTCTTCGCGCTCGCCAACCCCGACCCCGAGATCACCCCCGAGGAGGTCGCCGCCGTCCGTCCCGACGCCATCATGGCCACGGGGCGGACCGACTATCCCAACCAGGTCAACAACGTCCTGGGCTTCCCCTTCATCTTCCGCGGCGCCCTCGACGTCCGGGCGCGCGCCATCAACGACGAGATGAAGATGGCGGCCACCCGCGCGCTCGCCGAGCTGGCGCGCCTCGACGTCCCCGAGAGCGTGGAGCGGGCGTACGGCGACGAGCGCCTCCGCTACGGCGACGAGTACCTGATCCCCAAGCCCTTCGACCCCCGGATCATGCTCTGGGTGGCGCCCGCGGTGGCGAAGGCCGCCATGGAGACGGGGGTGGCGCGGCGCGAGATCGACCTCGACGCCTACCGCACCGAGCTGGAGGCGCGGCTGGGGCGCGGGCGCCAGGTGATGCGTGACATCGTCAACCGCGCCCGCCGCGACCCGCGGGTCATCGTCTACCCCGAGGGCGAGCACGAGCGGGTGATCCGCGCGGCGGCGCTCTCCGTGTCGGAGGGGATCGCGCGCCCGGTCCTCCTGGGGCGCCCGGAGCGGATCGAGCGGGCGGCGCAGGCGCTGGGGGTGTCGCTGGAAGGGGTGCGGGTGGTCGACCGGCTGGGCGACGAGGCGCAGCTGGAGCGCTACGCCCAGAAGCTCTACGCCCGCCGCCAGCGGAAGGGGATGACGCTGGCCGACGCGCGGGGCGAGGTGCGGCGCGCCATCCCGTTCGGGTGCATGATGGTGAGCGAGGGGGAGGCCGACGGGCTGGTGGCGGGGGAGGACCTCCACTATCCCGAGACGATCCGCCCGGCGCTCCAGTGCGTGGGGACGGCGCCGGGGGTGAAGCGGGTGGCGGGGCTGTACATGATGGTGCTGGAGCGCGAGCTCCTCTTCTTCGCCGACACCACCGTGAACATCGAGCCCGACGCCGAGACGCTGGCCGAGACGGCGACGCTGGCGGCGGCCTTCGTGCGGCGGCTGGGGCTTACTCCCCGGGTGGCGATGCTGTCGTTCTCGAACTTCGGCTCGGCGCCGCACCCGCAGTCGGAGAAGGTGCGCCGCGCCACCGAGCTGGTGAAGTCGACCGACCCCACGCTGGAGGTCGACGGCGAGATGCAGGCCGACACGGCGGTGGTGGAGGGCCTCCGGGTGGGGCTCTACCCCTTCACCACGCTGCGCTCGCAGCCGAACGTCCTCATCTTCCCCGACCTCAACTCGGCGAACATCGCCTACAAGCTGATGATGCGCCTGGGGAACGCCGAGGCCTTCGGGCCGATCCTCCTGGGGATGGCGCACCCGATCCACGTCCTCCAGCGCGGGAGCGAGGCCGCCGAGATCGCCAACCTCACCGCCGTGGCGGTGGTCGACGCGCAGGAGCACGGGGGGGCGCGGTACCGGCGGGGAGGGAGCTGAGGACGGGCGGAGGCGGGGGCGAAGGGTGTGGTGCGTTTCCGCGATGCCGACGCCACACCGGCACTCCGCCGTTCACACGAAAGCGTTCCAGCGAACATGCCCCCCCTCCCCCACGTCGACATCCACTACCGCCGCCTCCCGGACCGGGTGACGGTGTTCCGGCAAGTTGTGGTCGAGGACGCCGGGGAGTACGTTGTCACCTTCCTCGAAGCGTCCGACGTGGCTAAGCCCGTCACCGACGGCGGGGGGCGGACGATCCTGGAGCCGGGCGCGCCGGTGGTGTGGTTCAGCTACCCCGGCGCATGGCACGACGTCGGCCGCTTCCACCTCGCCGACGGCACCTTCACCGGCGTCTACGCCAACGTGCTGACGCCGGTGGCCATGCGCCCGGGACGGTGGGAGACCACCGACCTCTGCCTCGACGTCTGGATGGGCGCCGACGGGCGGGTGGAGGTCCTCGACGAGGCCGAGCTGGCCGAGGCCGAGGCGCGCGGGTGGATCGACGCCGCCCGGCCTCCCCGCGCGCCCGCCGCGCCCCGGCGGCGTCGATCCACCCGCGCGCC
>DATACF010000676.1:0-7655 GCA_036259235.1 Longimicrobium sp.
GGGGGGGCCCGTCCGCGTCTTACGCCGCCCTGCGCAGCGGAGCCGGCTCGGGCTCCAGCAGGAGGGGGGCGTACTTGCGGTGGAACACCGGCGCGAGGCGGACGCAGAAGTCCTCGCTGGTCCCGCCCCGCGCCACGTGGCGCCGCATGAGCGCGCACTGGAGCGACACGTAGGCCGAGAACCGAGTGGGACACGCCTCCAGAAACCGACGAGCAATCTCCATGGGCAGCCTCCTTTCCGGGGCACGACCCTTCCGTGCCCTCGACCTCCCTCTACGGCACCGGGCATGCCGAAGTTCCAAACCCTCGACAATCCCCATAACTGCTTGCCTATGAACGATTTTACGCCTGGTTTTCGGACACCCGCCTGTCCCCTGGAGGGACACCGGTGTCCCATTGCGGACACAACGCCTCACCGTGGAGGCTGGGGGAAGTCGGAGCTGGAGGAGGCTAGACGAAGAGCTCGGTGGGCGGGAGGACCCTCACGTCGCAGAAGCGGCGGATCTTCCGGAAGTCGGCCAGGTTCTCGGTGACGACCGTCGCGCCGACCCGCTTGGCGGAGCGCGCGATGAGGACGTCGCGGACCAGGCGCTGCTGCTCCGGTTTCGAGATCGCGACCGGACGCCCCGGGGTGCGCGACCGGGCCCCGCGGAGGAGCGAGTTCAGGATCTTCCCCACCATCCACCAGTCCTCCCCATCGGGGACGAGGAGCCGGCCCGTGCGCTCGAACCGGCGGCGGAGCACGTCGTACTCGCGGACCTCGGCCGCGTCGGACGCTCCCGCGGTCAGCTCCTGGATGACGACGGCCGACATCAGGGTGCCCGGATACGGCGACGCACCCGACGAATGTCGGATCAGGACATTGGTATCGAAGACGATCCTCAGCATACGCGACGGATCACTCGCCGGTCCGCAGGTACCGCTCGTGCCGCTTCTGCCAGACCTGCATCAGCAATTCGGTCGCTTCCGAAAAGTCGAGCTTGAGGAGATAGCGCCCGCTGTTGGAGCGGACGTAGGCGTCCGCGTCGGTCCCCTGGATGAGCGCGCGTACCTCGTGAACCGCTTCGGCGCGCGTCGCGAACGTCTCGACGACGCGGCGGCCCTGCTTAAGGGCCCACCGCTCGCCGGTGCGCGAGATGATGTAGTCGGTGCTCCGCGGCTTCGAGTCGGGCGCGGGTTCCGATGGACGACGTGTGGCGGGCTTCCTGGCGGCCATGCGGACGATCCTGAATCGATGCGGACGGAGGCGGTCTCCCGGACCTGCCGCCACGACGGTGGCGCGGTCTTCAACTGGACGTACGATACAGTCTAACCGCGTTCGCCGGTCTTTACAACGCCAGCAGGTGGCCGCCCGGTTGGGGCCTCGTCCACGTAGGTCTCGAAGAAGCCCGGGAGGCGGCCGACGGTCTCGCCGCGCTCCTCGACGGTGGCGACGCCGCGCATCTGGACGAACCACCTCCGCTTCGGCCGGTTCATGTCGGTGACGTGGACGGCGGCGACGTCGACGGAGACGCGGAGGCCCTTGCGGCGGTCCTCGAAGGCGAAGCGGCGGGGGACCTGGATCGCCCCGCCGCCGGGGAGGCGCTCGGGGCGGGTGTCGGCGAAGTCGATGGGGCCGGGGCGGTAGACGCCGCGCACCCCCCGGTCGTCGACCAGGTAGGCGAAGAGCCCCTCGGGGGGGGTGGAGTCGCCGCGGACGACGCCGTAGAGGAGGGAGGTGCGCGCGTCGGAGGCCGAGCCCCACTCCCACGACACGCTTCGCCAGACGCCCCAGTTGTGGTCGTGGTACGCCTGCGCGCTCCGCACCGCCTCGCACCGGGGGAGGCAGACGGTGCCGGTGGCGGCGGCGTGGAGGGCGGGGGCGACGTACCCCGAGACGAGCGCGGAGCCGCCCAGGTCGGTGGGCGGGAAGTAGCGGCGCGGCGAGGGGACGACGCGGAGGTCGACGCGGACGCCGCCCGCGTCGGCCGCCACGCGGTAGGCGCCGTCCTCCAGCCGGACGAAGGCGCGCTCGCCGAGCCCCAGGTCCGGGGAGAGGGTGTCGAAGCGGACCTCGCTGTCGCGGAGGTCGCGGGTCAGGGAGCGGTGGGCGCCGTCGGGCTCGCGGACGGTGAGGAGGACGCGCCCGCCCCAGCGGCCCGGCTCGCCCACGCGGCCGCCCACCATCAGCGTCACGTACACCCAGCGGCGCGCGTCGAGGACGACGTTGAAGTAGTGCCACTCGGCCCAGGTGGAGTCGAGCGCCTCGCCGCGGGGGCGGTGGAAGCGGTCGATCTCGCGGAAGAGCTCGTCCTGGGTCGGCGCCAGCCACCGCCGGTCGGCGTCGGTGTCTTCCCACCGCCCGGCGAGGAGGTCGGGGGCGGCGCCCGCGGCCCGCGCGCGCGAGGGGATCTCGCCGGTGGCGAGGGCCTTCAGCGGCTGCCCCCCGGCGAAGAGCTCGACCTGGCTCCCGTCGACGATGGGCGAGGCGGCGCGCACGCCGAGGAGGTCGCGGGCGCGGGGCGACTCGAGGACGTTGCGCTGGAGGAAGCGCGCGTGGTCGATCCCCAGGTAGAGCGACTCGACGCCGCCGGACTTGAGCATCTCGGTGCTGACGCCGGAGGGGACGACGACCACGTCGCCGCCGCCGACGAGCTCCTTGTCGCGCGCCTGCTCGAGCATCGCCTCGCCGACGGCCAGGAGGACGACCATCACCGAGACGCCGAGCGCGTAGCCGGCGAGGAGGAAGAGGGCGCGCCCCGGGCGGTTGCGGAGCTCGGCCAGCGCCAGGCGGACGATCATGGGCGCCGCCCGTCGTCGACCACCCGCCCGTCGGCCATCTCGACCACGCGGGGGGCGTGGTGGGCCACGGCGGGGTCGTGGGTGACGACGACCATCGTCGTCCCGTCGGCGTTGAGCCGCGCGAAGAGGTCGATGATCTCGGCGCCGGTGCGGCGGTCGAGCTCGCCGGTGGGCTCGTCGGCGAAGAGGAGCTCGGGGCGGTTGGCCAGCGCCCGGGCGATGGCGACGCGCTGCTGCTCGCCGCCGGAGAGGTGCGGGGGGCGGTGGCCGGCGCGGTGGCCGAGACCGACGTAGTCGAGGAGCTGTCGCGCGCGCTCGCGCCGCTCGCGCTTCGGGACGCCGGCTTCCGCCATGGGGAGCTCGACGTTCTCGGCGGCGGTGAGGACGGCGAGGAGGTGGAAGCGCTGGAAGATGAAGCCCAGCCGCTGGAGCCGGAGCGCCGAGCGCTCGCCCTCGCCCAGGGCGTAGAGCGGGCGGCCGAGGAGCGCGACGGTACCCCCGGTGGGCGGGTCGATCCCCGCCAGGACGTTCAGCAGCGAGCTCTTCCCGCAGCCGGAGGGGCCCACGACGGCCACCATCTCGCCCGCGTCCACGTCGAGGTCGACCCCCCGCAGCGCGTGCACGGCGTCGCCCCCGAAGGGGTACTCCTTCACGATCCCGCGCGCTTCGATGACGCGGCGGGGCGGGGCTTCGGGCGGGTTCACGGTGTCGTTAGCGATCGTCATTCGATCCGGTGCGCTTCGTCGGTCTCGGAGCGGAGGCGAGCTCCGCGGGCGCGATGAATCGCGCGTCTACATCGGCCTGCGTGGATCGGAGGGTCCGATGCGAATCCCCCGATCGCGATCCTCCAGTTCTCTTACTCCGCTTCCTCGCGCAGCGCGTGGGCCAGGGGGGCGCGCACGGCGCCCAGGCCGGGGAGGAGGCCGGCGAGGGCGCCGATGGCGACGACGATCCCCATCGCGAGCGCCACGCGGGCGGGCTCCCAGGCGAAGAAGGTCATCCGCGCGGGGATGCCGGGGAAGGAGAGGAGGATCCGGTCGAGCCGCCCCGCCATCCACAGCCCCAGCGGGAGCCCGACGAGGCACCCGGCCGCCGCCAGCGCCAGCCCCTCGGCCACGACGGCGAGGAGGATGCGGCGCGGCGCCACCCCCATCGCCCGCAGCGTGGCGATCTCGCCGAAGCGCTCGCGGACGCCGATGGTGACGATGGTGGCCACCAGGAGCGCCGTCACCACCATCGCCACGCTCCCCAGGATGGTGGCGAGCTGGCGGAAGTAGAGGAGGCGCTGGTCCATCTCGGCCATCAGCTCGCGCGTCGAGTAGGTCGACACCTCGGGGACCGCCGCCGCGATCCGCGCGGCCAGCGAGTCGCCGTCCACGCCCTCGGCCGCCGCGACGCCGAAGAGGGAGACCTCACCCGGGCGCTTCGTGGCCGCCTGCACGTCGGCGATCGGCATCGCCAGCGAGTGCTGGCCGGCGTAGTCGTAGAGGAAGTCGCCGACGGCGCTGACGCGGAAGACCCGCGTCTCCCGCGCGCGCCCCAGCGAGGCGTCGAGCTCCAGCGCCAGCCGGAGGGTGTCGCCCGGGGCCAGCCGCGCGTCGCGGGCCAGGGGCTGGCTGACGACCACCTCGCCCGGGCCCGGCTCTTCGCCCTCCAGCACGCGGTAGAGGAACTGCGCGCGCGGGTCGACCCCCATGGTGAAGAGCGGCGCGCCGGCGCTGTCGCCGAAGGCGCGATAGAACTGCGCCCCCAGCACCGGCGCCACCGCGCGCACCCCGGGGACGCGGCGGATCCGCTCGCCCACCGCGTCGCCGCCCGCGATTCCAGCGTCGCTGTCGAAGGGGAGGATCCCGCGGGGGGTGACGCGGAGCGTGTAGCCGCTGATCCCTAAGAGCTCGCCGAAGGAGACGGTGAGCCCCGAGGCCAGCATCGTCATGTCCAGCAGGAGCGCGGCGGAGACGGCGATCCCCGCCAGCGCCAGGGCGGTGCGCCCCCGGCGGCGCAGCAGCGAGCGGAGGGAGGCGGCGACGATCACCGCTCCCCCAGCTTCTGCGGCGCCACGCTCACCACCCGCCACGCCGCCAGCGCCCCGGCCACCACGCCGAGCGCGAGGCCCAGGAGGGCGGCCAGGAGGACGATCCGCGGGGTGACGAGCGCGAACTTGAGCGTGGTGTCGTAGACCCCCGCGTAGTAGGCGTTGACGATCCGCGCGATGACGCCGCCGAGCGCCGCCCCGGCCGCGCTCCCCACCAGCGCGATCCCGATGGCCTCCATGACGATGGCGCGGAAGACGGTGGCGCGGCCGACGCCGATCAGACGGAGCACCCCCATGTCGCGCCGTCGCTCGTCGACGCGGATGATCATCACGCAGAGGAGGAAGATGGCGCTGGCGAGGATGGTGACCACGCCGATGGCGTCGTGGAAGCGCGAGACGACGCGGAAGGTGGCGCTGGAGGCGTCGGCCAGGCGGGCGCTCTCGTAGGCGCGCGTCCCGAAGGCGACCCCCTCGATCCACCGCGCGGCCGAGTCGGCGTCGGCGCCGGGGGCCAGGACGACGGCGAAGCGGTCGACGCGGTCGCGCCGCCCGGTGAGCGCCTCCAGGTCGGGGAGGTGGAAGCGGACCTCGTACTCGTTGCGGGCGATCCGGTTGGGGTCGGCCTCGCGCTCGAAGACCCCCGCCACCACGAAGGGGCGCGGCGCGGCCCGCCCGGCCAGGGGACGGACGCGGACGGTGTCGCCCACCTCCAGGCGCGCGCCCTCGGCCAGCCGCCGCTCCACCAGCACCTCGGGGGGGGCGGCGGGGGGCGCCTGGAGCGCGAGCGCCAGGGCGAGCGTCAGCGTCGAGATCAAGCGAAGGTCTCCATCGGGATCGTTCGGCCGATGCAAAGAGGATGCGTCCGCGCCGCTTCGTGTACGCGCGCGGGCGCGGCGGCGGATGCAGCGAAAGGTAAATGACCACCTCGCGGCGCGATCCGCCATCGCCGGGCCATCTCCGCGCGCCACGAGGGCGGCCGACGAGAGAAACGGGCCCGGGCGAGACCAGGGGGCGGAGGGCGCAAGTCTTTGCTCTAAATAGCTTTGTCCAATCTTGCGGGGACGATGTGTTCCCGTTGCGATCCCCTCTCACATCCGATCCGCGCCGGGGCCGACGTCCCGGCGCTCCGTGAATCCAGCGCCTTCGCTCTCCTGACGCCGCTTTTTCCGGCGTCTCCCGACGACCTATGAACTTCGCGCGCAACTTCTCGATCGCCGCCCGCCTCCTGGCGTTCGGCCTCCTGGGCGTCCTCCTCGTGGTCTGGGTGGGCGCGGCGGGGGGGGGGGCTCCGGCGGGTGAACGGCGCCATGACCCGCATCACCGAGAACAGCACCCGCCTCCGGCTCCAGGGCGATGTCGACATGATGCACGACGCCCTCCGCGCCGACGTCCTGGGGGCGCTGGTGGCGGTGGAGCGCGGGCGGGCGGGGTCGCGCGCGGAGTTCGACGGGCACGCCGCGCAGCTCCGCGCCGCGCTGGGCAAGCTGGAGGCCGGCGACGACGACGACGTCCGCCGCGAGGTGGCCGCCTCGCGCGAGGCGCTGGAGACGTACCTGGGGCGCGGCGAGGCGGTGATCGCCCGCGCCGGGAGCGACCGCGCCGGGGCGCTGGCGCGGCTGGGGGCGTTCGAGGAGAGCTTCGCGGCGCTGGAGGCCTCGCTGGCGGCGCTCACCGACCGGATCGAGGCGCGGGCGGGCGAGGACCAGGCCGCCGGGCGCGACGCCATGCGCGACGCGATGGTGGCGATGGGGGGGACGACGGCGCTGGCACTGGTGGTGATGGTCCTCTTCGCGCTGGGGCTGACGCGCAACATCGTCGTTCCCCTGCGCGAGGTGATGGAGGTCAACCGCCGCCTCTCGGACGGCGACCTCACCGCGTGGGCCGAGGCGCGGGGGAGGGACGAGGTGGGGCGGATGATCGAGTCGCTGAACGGGATGGCGGCCAACTTACGCGAGACGATCGGGCGGGTGACGGAGCTCAGCGTCCGGCTGGCCGAGAGCAGCACCGAGATCTCGTCCGGGGCGGGGGAGACCTCCGGCCTGGTGACGCAGCTGAATGCGGCCGTCGACCAGATCACCGCCGGGGCGCAGGAGCAGGCGGTCAGCGCCCAGAACACCGCGCAGGTGATGGACGACATGGCGCGCGCCATCGAGGCGGCGCGCGCGGGCCACGAGGGGCGGGGCTTCGCGGTGGTGGCCGACGAGGTGCGGAAGCTGGCCGAGTCGTCGGCGCGCTCGACTGAGGAGATCGCGGCGCTGGTGGAGGGGATCCGCGCGGGGACCGGGCGCGTCTCGGCGGCGATGGCGGCGGGGACGGGGAGCGTGGAGGCGGGGGCGGCGCTGGCGCGCGGAGGCGGGGAGCGCGCTCGACGAGATCCTCGCCTCGCTGGAGAGCACCGACGCCCAGGCGCGGGGGATCGCCGCCAGCGCGGGGGGGATGACGCGCCAGCTCCAGCAGCTGATGGATCTGGTGGAGTCGGTGGCCGGCGTGGCCCAGGAGAGCGCCGCGGCGGCCGAGGAGATGGCCGCCCAGAGCGCCGAGGTCCTCAACGCCGTCCAGCGGATCGCCGCCGTCTCCGACGCGGAAGGCGCGGGCGAGGGGTCGTCGTCCGTCCACTCCCTCTCGCGCATGGCCCAGCAGCTCCGCCTCGCCGTCTCCGGCTTTACGTCGTAAGTCGCGCCGCGCGGCGGAACGCGAGCAAATCGCCCCCTCTTCCGAGCTTCGGGAGAGGGGGCGTCCGCGTTCCAGAAAACAGCCTCGGACCGCGCGAAGTCAATGTAGATGCGCGATTTATCGCGCCTGCGGGACTCGGTGTCGCATGTCGGCGGAGGATTCGTCGC
>DATACF010000677.1:0-3934 GCA_036259235.1 Longimicrobium sp.
CCGCGCCCAGCCCCGGCGCGTGCACCACGCCGTGCAGCTCGCCCAGCGCGTCGCGCGCGCTCTCCACCGCCGCCCGCATCGCCGCCGCGTCGCCCACGCGGGCGCGGAGGAGGAGCGGCGTCACCCCCCGCCCCTCCGCAGCCCGCAGCCACGCGATGGTGTGCCCCACGTCGGTGTGGCGCGACGCGCCCTGCGCGAAGTCCCACGACGCGCGCTCGGGGAAGCCGGCGTCCACCACCATCGCCACGCGCGCCTTCACCGCCACGGCCAGGTGCTCCATCAGCGCCGCCCCCGCCGCGCCCAGCGGGCCGGAGAAGAGGTACGCGCCTCCCGGCCGCACCCCGTCCGCGTCCTCCGCCACCCCGGGCGACTCGAAGCTCCGCGCCCACCGCGCGGGGCCGCGGAGCGCCACCTCGGCCTCGTCCCCGCCGGCGACGACCTCCGCCAGGAACCGGTCGGCGATCGCCTCCGTCCCGCCCCCGCCGATCCGGACGTCCACCGTGCGGCAGGCGACCGTCGGATGCTCGCGCGGGAGCGCCGCGCAGGCGCCCAGCACGGTCGCGCGCGAGGGGGAGACGGATTCCCCCCCCGCCACGTCCCGCACCCCCTCCGTCACCACCGTCACCCGGAGCGGTTCGTCCGATTCCCGCGCGAAGACGGCCGCGAGGGCGGCCACGCTGGCGTACCCGCGCGCCCACGCCCGCTCCCGCGCGTCCCCGCCCTCGGGGTCGATCCCCCACGTCTGCACCACGCGCTTCGGGCCGAGGCCGGACGCCTCCAGCGCCTCGCGGAGCGCGCCCAGGTCGTCCGCCGAGCCGGGGCGCACCGTGTACGCGTCGTCGCCCACGTGCGCGAAGCGCTCGCCCGCGTGCGCCACGGCGACCGCATGGCCCCGCGCGCGGAGGCGAGACGCCAGCCCCGCGCCCACGCCCGCCTCGTCCGCCAGCACCAGCCACGAGGTGGACTCCACGTCCGTCGAAACGACGAGCGGCGCCCGGCGCCAGGCGGGGACGTGGAGCGTGTCCGCGCTCGCCGTCGCGCGCATGGGCGACGACGCGGACGACGGGCGGTCGATCCAGTGGCGCCGCCGCTCGAACGGGTAGGTGGGGAGGGGGACGCGGCGGAGGCGCTCGTGCGCGTGCACGGCCTCCCAGTCCACCGGCGCCCCCGCCGCCCACAGCCGCCCGGCCGCGCCGAGGACGTGGGCCGCGTCGGGCTGGCGCTCGTAGGCGTGGCGCATGGAGGCGACGACCACCGGGTGCTCGTCGCCCCAGACGTCGAGCTGCGAGGCCAGCATCCGCAGCCCGTGGCCGGGGCCCGTCTCCAGCAGCGTCCGCACCCCCGAGCGCGCCAGCGTCTCGACGGCCTCGCCGAAGCGGACCGTGCTCGTCAGGTGGCGCGCCCAGTACGCCGGATCGGTCGCCTCCGCGGGGGTGATCCACCGCCCGGTGACGCTGGAGCAGAACGGGAGGCGCGGCTCGTGGAGGCGCATCCCCCGGAGGAGCCCCGAGAGCCGCTCGGCCACCGGCTCCATCATCCGCGAGTGGAAGGCGTGCTGGAGCGGGAGCCGCCGCCAGACGACGCCCAGCGCCTCCATCTCCGCCTGCACCTCCTCCAGGTCGTCCACGGGACCCGAGAAGACGGTGATCGACGGCCCGTTCAGCGCGCCGATGGAGAGCCCGCCGCGGAGGTAGGCGCTCGCCTCATCGGGCGGGAGGTTGACGCCCATCATCCCCCCCGGCGGGAGCTCGGCCACCAGCCGCGCCCGCTCGGCGGTCAGCGCCAGCGCGTCCTCCAGCGACCACACCCCGGCCACGGTGGCGGCGACGTACTCGCCCAGCGAGTGCCCCACCATCGCCGCCGGCTCCACCCCCCACGATCTCCAGAGCCGCGCCAGCGCGTACTCGGTGACGAAGAGCGCCGGCTGCGCCACGTGCGTCGCGTTCAGCCGCTCGCCGGGGTCGTCCGGCGCGGCCGCGGCGCGCCCCAGCATGGCGCGCAGGTCGATGCTCGGCCCCGCCCCGCCCTCCTCGGCCTCCCCGTCGCCGGGGTAGAGGACCTCGCGGAGGTCCACCCCCAGCCGGGGGCGGAGGATCTCGGCGCAGCGGTCGACGGTCTCGCGGAAGACGGGCTCCGAGGCGTAGAGCCCCCGCCCCATCCCGGGGTAGTGGCTCCCCAGCCCGGGGAAGAGGAAGGCCACCGGGCGCTCCCCCTCCGGCGCCGCACCCCCGAAGACGCGCTCCGGGAGGCGCCCCTCCAGCGCGTCCGCGGCCTCCGCGCCCGTGCGGGCCACCACGGCGCGGCGGTGCTCGAACGCCTTCCGCCCCGTCTGCAGCGTCCACGCGACGTCGCACAGCGCCTGCTCGGGGTTGGCGCGGAGGTGCGCCGCCAGCCGGTCCGTCGCCGCGTCCAGCGCCGCCGGGGTCTTCGCCGAGAGCGTCAGGAGCTGCCAGCTCCGCGCGGGGGCCGACGGCGCCGCCGCGGGCGCCTCCTCCAGCACCACGTGCGCGTTGGTCCCCCCGATCCCGAACGACGACACCCCCGCCCGCCGCGGCCCGCCGCCCTCGCCCCGCCAGGGGCGGAGCTCCGTGTTGACGAAGAAGGGCGACGACGCGAAGTCGATCTGGGGGTTCGGCGCCCGGAAGTGGAGCGACGGGGGGATCTCGCCGTGCTGCACCGCCAGCACCGTCTTCACCAGCCCCGTGGCCCCCGCGGCCGCGTCCAGGTGCCCCACGCTGGTCTTCACCGACCCCAGCGCGCACCCCTGCCGGCGGGGCGAGGGCCCGAAGGCCTGCGTCAGCGCGGCGACCTCGATGGGGTCGCCCAGCGCCGTCCCGCTCCCGTGCGCCTCCACGTAGCCGATCGTCTCCGGGTCGACCCCCGCCACCCCCAGCGCCTCCTCGACCACCGCCGCCTGCCCCTCCACGCTGGGCGCGGTGAACCCCACCTTCTGCGCCCCGTCGTTGTTGACGGCCGAGCCGCGGATCACCGCGCGGATGGTGTCGCCGTCGGCCAGCGCGTCGGCGAGGCGCTTGAGGACGACGAGGGCGACGCCGTCGCCCGTCACCAGCCCCGCCGCGTCGTCGCTGAAGGCGCGGCAGAAGCCGTCGGGCGAGCCGATCCCGCCCGGCGTGTAGCGGTACCCGGGCGGGCCGACGCGAATGGACGCGCCTCCGGCCAGCGCCACGTCGCACTCCCCCGCCAGGAGCGCCTGGCACGCCACGTGGACGGCCACCAGCCCCGTCGAGCACGCCGTGTGGACGTTCACCGCGGGGCCGCGGAGGTCGAGGCGGTGCGCCGCGTGGGTGGCCAGGTAGTCGCGCCCGTTGGCGAGCCCCAGGTGGAAGGCGCCCAGCGCCTCCACCAGCTCCGGGCGGGCGAGGACGTGCGAGAGGTAGTCGTTCGCCGGCGCCCCGGCGTAGACCCCCACCGTCCCCGTCCCGGGGACGTGCCCGGCGTCCTCGAGCGCGGCCCACGCCGTCTCCAGGAAGACGCGGTGCTGGGGGTCCATCACGTCGGCCTCGCGCGGGGCGAAGCCGAAGAAGGCGCTGTCGAAGCGGTCCGCGTCCTCGACGACCCCCGCCGCCCGGACGAACGCCGGGTCGGCGAGGCGGCGCGGGTCGGCGCCCATCGCCTCCAGCTCCTCCGGGGTGAAGAAGGTGACGGCGTGGACCCCCTCGCGGAGGTTGCTCCAGAACCGCTCCACGTCGCGCGCGCCCGGGAAGCGCCCCGCCATCCCGACGATCGCGATGGCGCCTTCCGGCACGGTGTGGGACCCGCTCATCGGTCTTCCCCCTCGTCGGTGCTGTGGTCGATGTCGTTTTCGTTGCCGGGCCCCGCCCCGCGCGCGGCGGCCAGCGCCCGCCGCTTGGCCGCCCGCTCGCTCCCGCGCCGGGGCACCGGGGGGGCGGCCGTGCCCGCGCCGAGGTGCGCG
>DATACF010000678.1:0-6370 GCA_036259235.1 Longimicrobium sp.
CCCACCTCCGCCCCGCCCAGGAAGTTCAGCACCGCCGCGTCGAAGTCCGACGGCCGGTCGACCATGGGGTTGTGGTAGGCGTCCTCCAGCACCAGGAGGCGCGCCCCGGGGATGCTCTCGCGGAGCACTTTTCCGTGCTCCAGGGGTATGATGGTGTCGTGCCTCCCCCACACGACCAGCGTCGGCGCCCGCACCTCCGAGAGGAGGGGCCGGACGTCGTCGCGGAGCGTGTTCCGCAGGCCCCGGAGGACGTTGAAGGGGCCCGCCGAGAAGGCGTCGCCGACGATGACGGGGAGGAAGGTGGGGTCGCCCCACTGGCGGGGGGGCGCCACCTCGTAGGCGAAGCGGAGGATGTTGCGGGGGGTGAGCGGCCGGGGGATCCCCGCCGCGTCCACCAGCACCAGCCGCCGCACCCGCTCCGGGTGGCGCGCCGCGATGTGGAGGGCGATGTGGCCCCCCATCGAGTGCCCCATCAGGTGCACCCGGTCGGCCCCCGTGACGTCGATCCACCCCGCCAGCGTCGCCGCCAGCGAGGGGAGGTCCGGGAGGGGCCCCGGGCAGCGGCTCCGCCCGAAGCCGATCACGTCGGGGATCAGGAGCCGGTACCGCCCGGCCAGCGCCGGGATGTTCCGGTGCCACCACCGCGACGACCCCGAGAGCCCGTGGAGGAGGAGGAGCGGCTCCCCCGCCCCCGTCTCCAGCCAGTGGATCCGGTGGGGGCCCACGTCGGCGGTGGAGGCCTCCAGCCCCAGCGCCGACCACCAGGCGCGGGCCAGGCGGCGCCGGGTGCGCGGGGGGGGGCGTCGGAGCGTCGGTTCGCGCATCGGGGGCAACGGGGCCGTCACGAAGGGGTCACCGGGGCCGGGTACGCAATCACCGGGCCCCCCGCCACCCCCGCTGGTTTCGCCGGGGACCGGATTCTGCTATCTTTGAGCGAATCCGCAGCCGATTTTTCCTTCCCTCCGCGCGAGGGTTTCCATTCGAAGATCCGAGGAGGCATTCTTGAGCCGTAACCGCGACCGCGACCGAGATCGTGACCGCAAGAAGCCGGCGCGCCCGTCCGAGCTGGACGACGCCCGCAACGAGCTGTTCTCCCACATCCACCGCTGCGGCGTCATGAGCGCCACCGAAGAGCAGCAGGAGGAGTGGATGAAGGATACGGTCGAGTTCCTGGGCGAGCGCTACCCGTCGCTGACGCCCACGGAGCTGAAGGACCTGGAGGCCATCGGCCTGCGCTTCTGCCGGCCGGTGATCGCCAATCGCGCCGAGCCCGCCGACTCCGCGGCGGCCTGACGCGCCGCCGGGCGCGCGTCGCGGGCGCCGGCCCTGAGGGCCGGACGCACGGGCGGCGCGCCGCGGCGGTTACGGGGCCCCGGTCGTCGGGGCCCCGGTGGACACCCCCTCGCATTCCATGGACCCCGACCCGAGCAGTACCCCTCTCTTCTTCATCCTCGCGCTGGTGGCGGCGAACGCGTTCCTGGTCGCCGCCGAGTTCGCCCTCATCGCGCTCCGCCGCGGCCGCATCGAGCACAACGTCCGGCTGGGGAGCGCGCGCGAGGCGCGGATGCTCCCGTCGCTGGACCGGCTGGAAGAGCTGGTCTTCGCGGGGCAGGTGGGGCGGAGCACCTGCTCGATCCTCCTGGGCTGGCAGGCCTGGGTGGCCGGGCGGAGCCTCCTGGTCCCCCTGGGGCTCCTTCCGTGGGCCGCCACGGCCACGGCCATCGCCACCGTCGTCTTCCTCCACGCCACGCTGGGGCAGCAGGTGCCCAAGCTGGTGGCCATCCACCGCGCCGAGTGGATCGCCGCGCACCTGGGGCTCCCGGTGCTGGAGGCGCTGGCGCTCCTGCTGAAGCCGCTCTGGCCGCTCAACCTCCTGGTGCGCGGGCTGGTGCGGGTCTTCGGCGTCCAGTCCACCGGCTTCCAGCCGCTGATGCAGACGCCGGAGGAGATCCGGCTGCTGGTGACCCACGGCGCCGACCCGGCCGAGATCGAGTCCGACGAGCGCGAGATGATCCGCGGCGTCTTCGAGTTCGCCGAGACGGTGGCGCGCGAGGTGATGACGCCGCGCACCGACATGGTCGCCGTCTCCGCCGACATCGGCTTCGACGACCTGGTCCGCCGGGTGGTCGAGGAGGGGCACTCGCGCTACCCCGTCTTCGAGGGGTCGGTCGACTCCATCGTGGGGGTGCTCCTGACCAAGGACCTCTTCCCCCTCCTGGCCGACCGCGAGACGCTGGAGCAGGCCGGGTTCGACATCCGCACCGTGATGCGGCCGGCGTACTTCGTCCCCGGGACCAAGCAGGTCTCCGAGCTCCTGGCCGAGCTGCGGCAGAGCAAGGTGCACCTGGCCATCGTCCTCGACGAGTTCGGGGGGACGGCGGGGCTGGTGACGATGGAGGACCTCCTGGAGGAGATCGTCGGCGAGATCGAGGACGAGTACGACGAGCCCGAGCCCGACTTCGCCGCCACCCCCGAGGGCGACGTCCTGATCGACGGGTCGGCGGCGGTGTGGGAGGTCAACGAGCGCTTCGACCTCCGCCTCCCCGACGAGGACTTCGACACCCTGGGCGGCTACGTCTTCGGCACCCTGGGGCGCGTCCCCGAGGTGGGCGACGTCGTCCCCGCCCCCGGGGTCGACGGGGCGATGGAGCTGCGCGTCGAGGAGCTGGAGGAGCGCCGGATCACCCTGGTCCGCCTCTGCCGTCCCTCGCCCGCCCCCGCCGAAGCCGAGGCCGTCGCGTCGGAGTAAGCTCCGTCTCGATCCCAGTCCATAGAAACAGCAAGCCTCACGCAGAGGAGCAGAGTCAGCAGAGAAACCCCTCTGCTGACTCTGCTTCTCTGCGTGAGACCGGCTTTTACGGCTTTGGCCTCACACAGAGGGCACAGGGGACCCAGAGGGGCTCCTCGCGCTCACGGAGCCCTTCTCTGTGTCCTCTGTGCCCCCTTGTGAGAGGCTTTCTGTTGTTTTTTGTAGCCGCGCCGGGTTCAGCCGCCCACCGTCACCCGGGCCATGCTCCCGACGACCGCGCCCGCGGGCTTCGGCTCGGGGGGGAGCTCCTCGATGAAGAGGACGTGGTCCTGGTTGAGGACGATGTAGGGGAAGCGCTCGCCCGAGGCCGCGCAGAGGGCGTCGGTGACGGAGATGAAGCCCTTGAGCGTCGACAGGTGGTCGGCCAGGCGCGCGCTGGGGGCGCGGTAGAGGTTCCCCTCCAGGACGCGGCCGGTGGAGAGGTGGAAGCGGTGCGGCTGCGGCCGCTTGTTGCCGACGAGCGCCGGGCTGGACGGCGGGGCGGGGCGGACGGGGATCTCGGCTCTCGCGATCACGGGAACACCAGCGGGTGGGAGTCCTTGCGGGATGGATGCGTCCGCTGGGAGGCAAGCGTGGGGCCGCCTCGTCTGACCCGGGCTAAGTGTTTGTTCCCACAGAGCTTGCGAGGAATCGGCCCGGGTGGGGAACGAAAGCGCCGGCGTCGGGAAACTCGACACCGGCGTCGTCCGGAAGATCGAAAGGGCGCACCGCGGCTGGCTTTTCGGCGGGGTGTCCGAAAACGCGACGCGCCGGGAGGAGCTAGCGGCGCTTGTCGTCGCGGAAGACGTCGCCGAAGCGGCGGGGGCCGCCGCCGCCGCGGGCGGAGGGGCTCTCGTAGCGGGCGACGACCCGGTTGTTCACCGTGGTGGCCACGTGCTCGTCCATGGGGAGGAGCTCGCCGTAGAGCTCCAGGGCGCGGTCGACGTCGACCTCGTCGCCCAGGAGGTCCATCATGTCGAGGATGTTCGCGACGTGCGTCTCCACGATCGCCTCCTCAGAGCGCGCGGCGATGATCAGGAGCTTCCGCTTCGCCTCGTTGCTCAGGCGCCGGCGGCGCAGCCAGTCGAACATCTTCCTCCTCTCGCGGGTATGGGGGGCAGTCACGGGCCGGGAGGTCAAATCTGCCGCCCTCCCGGTGCGCTCGCAAGGGAGCGCGGGGGTGGTTGCAGGTGACTGCCCCGCTTATATTTCACCGGGCAGCCGACGGTCCTCCCTCCGGCCGGTCCCGCCCCGCAGTGCCGCACGCCGACGCCCGAGGAGCGTCCGCGCCCCCGCGTACACCCGAGATCTCCCTGAAAGGCTGCATGGGAACGTCATTCCTCAGCTCCGAAGAGTACGACGAGCAGGCGCACCGCTTCTACGAGGCGGGCGACTACGACGAGGCGCTGGAGGTGCTGCGCGAAGGGCTGCGCCACCACCCCGACTCGGCGCTCCTGCACGTCGGCCTCGGGTACGTTCGGATCGCGCGCGAGGAGTACGCGTGGGCGAGGACGTCGTTCGAGCAGGCCCTCGAGCTCGACCCCGAGTACGAGGACGCGTGGGTCGGGCTGGGCGAGACGCTGCTCAAGTTCGGGCGGATGGACGACGCCCTCCAGTGCTTCGCCACCGTCGACGAGATGGGGCTCTCCGAGGACCTGGAGCTGGGGCTGACCATCGGGCGCGCCCTCTACCGCGAGGGGCTCTTCGCCGACGCCCGCCAGCGCTTCACCACGCTGGCCGCCGCCCACCCGGAGGCCGCCGAGGTCGCCGCCGCGCGCGGCTACACCCTCCACGCCCTGGGCGACGACGTCGGCGCCCGGCGCGAGCTGCGGCGGGCGCTCCGCCTCGACGGCGACCTCCACGAGGCGCGGATCTACCTCTCGCACCTCCTCCACGACCGAGGCGACGTCGAGGGGGCGCTGCGCGAGCTGGAGCGCGTCCCTCCGGCCGAGCACTGGGACACCCTCTCGCTCTGGCGGTACGTGGAGCTGAAGTGCGCGGTCGACAGGGTCGCCGACGGCGACGCGGTGTTCGTCCCCTGGCGCGAGCGGATCGCCGAGCTGGAGGCCGAGCCCGACGCCATCGACCACCTCCTGGCCGAGGTGGAGTCGGCCTTCGAGGGGGCGCCCGAGGAGCCCGCGCCGCCCCAGCCGGTGGAGCTGTCGGCCCAGATCGACTTCATCATGCGGATGCTGAACCCGGCCGGGGAGGCGCGCGAGACGGAGCTGAAGCTCCACCGCGTCCGCACCCTGGAGGGGACGGTGTTCGAGGGGACGTGGGACGAGATCGTGGGCGGGATGCGCGACCACGCCGACCCCACCCTCCCGGCCTCGGTGTTCATGCGGCGCGCCGCGCGGCAGATCCGCGAGCGCACGGGGCGGACCGTCCCCTGCGACAGCGCCGAGGCGTTCGTGAAGGCCGGCGCCCGGCTGGGCCTGCTGCGCATCGAGCAGTGAGGCGCGGGCGCCCCGCGCGCCGCATCCGCCCACGAGAGAAGCGCCCCGCGCGCGGGATTTGCGTTCCGCGCCGGGGCCCTTTCGCGTCCCCGGGTTCCGTACCCTGACGGTCGATCCGACGGCCCAGCGATGACGCACGATCCCGAGTCGATCCTCCGCCCCCTGCGCTCCGAGCACGCCGACCTCCAGCGCCTCCGGGCCGACCCGCGCGCGGCGGCGTCGGTGGTGCGGGTGGCGTGGGCCGCCGAGGCGGTCCTCCGCCGCATCCTCCGCGACGACCCCACGGCCCCGGTGGAGCTGCGGCTGAAGGCGCTGGCCCCCGACGACCTCCCCACCGCCGACCTCCTGGCCGAGCTCCGCCGCCGCGACCGCCTCCCCATGGAGCTGGCCGCCGCCTTCCACGAGCTGGCGGCGGCCGCCCGGCGGCTGGAGGACGAGGGGGGCGAGGCCACGCCCCGCGACGGCGAGCTGGCGCTGGGGGTGGCCGACGGGCTGGAGCGGCACGTGGGGGCGCTGGCCTTCGACGTCCCGCTGGAGGACCCCGTCCTGGGGGCCGGCGACGAGACGCTGATCCCCAACCCGGAGGACCGCGACCGGGCGCACCCCGTCCCCCACGTCTCCCGCGCGGGCCGCCCCGTGTGGCCGTGGGTGATGGGGGCGGCGGCGCTGGCGCTGGCCCTCCTGGCCTTCGTCTGGCTCCGCCGCGGGAGCGACCCGGTGGCCGAGGGGGAGGCGCTCTACCGGCGGGGCGACACCGCGCAGGCGCTGGCCCGCTTCCAGGAGGCCGCCCGCGAGGAGCCCAGCGCCGCCCTCCCGCGCCTCTACCTGGCCCAGATCCACCGCCACGCCGGGCGCCGGACCGAGGCCGCCAAGGAGCTGAGCGCCGGCCTGGCGGCGAACCCGCAGGACGCGGGGCTCAACGCCGAGCTGGGCTTCCTCCTCCTGGAGACGAACCGCGCCGAGGAGGCCGCGGGGCGCTTCCGGAAGGCGGTGGAGCTCGACCGGGGCTCGGCGCGCGCCTGGGCCGGGCTGGTGACCAGCCTCCGCCGCGCCGGGCGCCCCGCGCAGGCCGAGCGGGTGCTGTCGCTCGCGCCCCCCGAGGTGCGCGCCCTCCTCTCGCGCGACC